>JALRGF010000194.1 GCA_023253495.1 Verrucomicrobiales bacterium | reverse complement strand
CATGGCGTTGGCGGCCGAGCTGGCGGTGCCCGGGCGCCCGCCGCCGGTGGTGGTGGTGGCGATGAGTGAGCGGGTCGAGACAGCGGCCCGGACCGAACTGGCCGAGTATGCGGCGACGCGGCGGCCGTTGGACTGGAAGGTGGTGAATCCGGCGGGCCACCCGTTGCTGGAGACGGTTCCCGGGCATCGCCCGGAGCTGCTGGCCGGCGATGCCGCGGTACTGGCGGCGGCGGCGGGTGAGACACCGGTGAGCCGGAGCCGGACGTACCGGTTTTTGTGGCGCGAATGGCCGGGGTTCGGCAATTTCCACAACCTGGCAAAGGCGGATGCGCTGTACCCGACGCGGGCCGACCTGCGCGTGCTGAAAGTCGGGTCGTGGGTCGGGTGGGGGCTGCTGAGCGCGATGCTGGTCGTGGCCGGGCTGACGGTGTACCGGTTTGCCGAGGCGCGCCGCCAGCCGGCATGGCTCCTGACACCGGCGCAGACGCAGGAAGTGGCCGCCCGCCTGGCCGCCCTGAAAGCGGAGAAGCACCAGCTCGAGCTGACCGAACAACTGATGCGCCCGCGGTCGCGCGGGTGGAGCACCCTGGAAATCGTCTCGCGGTTGTTTCCGGAGGATTCGGGGGTGCGGCTGGATGAATTTCAGTACTCCCTGGCGGCCGACACCCCGGCGGTCGTCAGCACCGAGCCGGCCAAAACCCTCGGACTGACCCGCCGCCTGACCCTGACCGGCCTGGCCCGCGAGGAATCGCTGCCACTGCTCAACGCCATGAACAGCAACCGCGCGATGAGCGACCGCCTCAAGGCACTGGCAGCGGAGGTCGGCGACGAGACGTACGCCGTCAGCACCACCGCCCGCCCGCTGACCAACTTTGTGACCAGGTCCAATAACCCGAAGTTCGGCACCGAGGATGCGGAGGAGTCGCCGCTGGCCGAGCCGGCCGGCAGCTACCCGTATGCCTTCGAAGTCATCCTGACAGTGACCCTGCCGCCGAACGACCCGTATGCCCTGCCGATCGAGGACCCGACGAAGATGACCCCGGCGGTGGCCAGCCAGCCGTGAATGACGCCACCCGACCATGAGTGCTTACACATCAGCCATTCTGCGTTACGGGGTGATCGCGCCGATCGCCGTCAACAGCCTGCTGCTCGGGCTCGCCGTGTTCGGCAACACCCGGCTCACGCAGACGATCAGCCGCAAGGAGGCAGCCTACCGCGAGTACAAGGCGCAGGAGGCCGAGGCGGAACGGACCGATGCCGCGCTGGAACCGCGCCGCGCCCCCTTCGAGGATCAGAAACTGCTGCTCAAACTCGACACGGCTCAGGTGTATCCGGAGGTCGTCGACACCCAGATGCGGAAGTACAAATCGGTCGAAATCGAGCGCAACTCCCTGCTGTTTCCGACCGAGCGCGGGCCGCTCAACCGCACCGTGGCCACCCGGGGGGTGCGCGTGCGCACCACCTGGGAAGGCGGCTACGGACCCATGCAGGAAATCCTGCTGCAGCTCGAAAGCGTGCTGCCACAGGCCAACCTCGAAGACCTGAAGATCACACGGAAATCCGGCCTGCTGCCCGGCCAGCCGCAGCGGCTCGCCTTCGAGATGACCCACATCTGCTGGAGCGCGGCTCACGAGGAGGGCGGGCCATGAAACCAGGGCGTTCAGAAGCGGGAGGCGGCCGCCGGTCCCGGAGAGGCACGGTGCTCGCGGCGCTGGCCGCGGCTCTTTTTCTGGCACCGGCCGCCGCGGCCCAGGCGGTCAACCGCGCGGGAGCCGGTGCCCCCCAACGACCCACCGTCGAATTGTTTTTCGGCCGCTCGCAGGCGTCCTGGCTGTCGTCGCTGAAGACCGGACTGGTGCCGGCGACCGGGGCCGAGCTCGAGCGGCGGGCGGCGGGGCAGGCGTTGCGCCAGCGCAACCAGGATGTCTTCGGCCTGCGGATGTATCCGCGGGAGGAATCACCGGTGGTGGCGGCCGACGCCCAGGCGCCGGTGGTGCGCACCATCGAGCGCGTCACTCTGAACGAAGCCCTGCAGACGCTCACCCCCAATGGTGTGAACCTCGGGCGCCGCGAATTGATGCTCGATGGCCAGACGGCCCGGGTCGGTGACGCCCTGCACCTCACCTACAAAGGCCAGACGTTCCTCGCGGAAATCCTCGAGGTCGGACTGACCGCAATCCGCTTCCGCGACGTCAAACGCCGCGAAAACGGCGTGCTGCCGCACACCTGCGTCCCGCTCTTCGCTCCCGAAAAACTGACCCGCCGCGGCGTCGATCCCGATCGCCTGCCCGGCAAAGTCAGACCGATGGAGCCGACCCGATGACCCCGCCATGACCGCGCCTCACCCACTCCGCCGACGCCTCGCCCGGACCCTGCTGCTGCCCGCCCTCGGCATCCTCCTGCTCGGCATGCCCGCAGGGATAGTTCCCGCGGAGGGGGCGGAGAGCGCGGAGGAGGTGCCGGCGGGGACGGCTCCCGCGGAGGGGGCGGAGGGCGCGGAGGGGGTGCCGGCGGGGATGACTCCCGCGAAGGGGGCGGAGGGGGTGCCGGCGGGGACGGAGGAGGGGCCGAGCGGGGCGCGCGGGCCGGGGGCCTTGCGGGGGGCGGGCCGGGCGGGGCCGGTGCGGTCGGCATTGCCGCCGGGGGATGCGTCGCCATTGGAGTTGCCGCCGGCGGCGATGGAGCCGCTGTCTCGGGAGAGTGATGATTTGAATGGGGCGTTGCCGGAGCTGCCGGCCGACGGGTATTGGATTCAGAATGCGCCGCTCAACGAAGTCTTTCAGTATCTGGTGCGGCAGACCGGGCGGCAATTTTTCCACAACAACGAGCTGACGGCGGCCGAGTACAATGTGACCGGCCATCTGCGGTTGGAGGATCCGCGGCAGCAGATGGAGGATCTGGCGCTGGCGCACGGGCTGACAGTGTATGAGAAAGGGAACACGGTGTACCTGATGAACGAGGCGCAGCTGGCGCGCCTGCCGGCGGAGACAATCGCTTATCAGCTGAAGTATCTGCGCGGGGCGCGGCCGGCGGGCGGATTGAGCGGGCAGTCCGACGGCCGGGGTGGCGGCGCGGGCGGGGAGGTCCCCGACTTCGAAAAACTGAAGACCATGCTCAAGCCGCTGCTGACCCCCGAGATCGGCACCATCGAATTCGAGGAAAAGACCAATGTGCTGCTGATCAGTGACAATACGGCGCGCCTGACCCGGGTCCTGAAACTGCTGCGGGAAATCGACCGCCCGAAAAAGCAGATTGTCATCAACGTGCGCATCCTGCGGGTCAATTCGCGGCGCGAGAGCAAAGTCGGCGTCGACTGGCGGGCCAGCCTGGGTGAGGGCATTTCGTTTTCGGCGGTGCAGAGCCTGAACAGCATTTTCAATCTGCCGGACGAGTACACGATCCGCAAAGGCCTGATCAACCGCAGCTCGATCGGGACGACCGGCGGCTTGACCCGCCCGCTGAGCGTCAGCCGGGGCGGCAACGGCGAAGGCATGATGGACACGCTGACCGACAGCATTGACTGGCTGAACAACGACAATGGCCAGGCGCCGACGCCGCGGCTCGACGGCCTGTCTTCCGAAGGCCTGACCGGCACGCAGAGCTTTCAGTCCGAGGGCTTGCTGACCAGCAACCGCAGCTATACCGGCGGCCCGGGGCTGGTCTTTGCGCCGGCGGAAGTCACGGCCATCCTGCGCGCGCTCAACGACGAGAACCTCATCACCGCGGAAGCCTGCCCGTCCATCGTCACCGAGGACAACGAGCAGGGCATCATTTCGATCGTCGATCGTTTTCCGGTGATCATTTCACAGACCAATGCCTCAACCAACAACACGTCGATCTCCGAACAGGTGCGCTACAAGATCGATGAGGAAGACGCCAATGCCTCCGAGGAGCCGGAGCGGAGCCGCGAAATCGGGGTGACCCTTTCGGTGACGCCGACGCTGATGCCCGACGATACCATCCGCATGAAACTGCGGCCGCGGGTGGCCAATGTGGTCGAACTTGTCGAGAGCCCGAGCGGCAACGTCTACCCGCGGGTCAACGAGTCGACGGTCGAAGGGATCAGCCGCATTCCCAACGGGCAATCGCTCATCCTCGGCGGGTTTTACATTTCCCGCGAAGGCCAGAACGGCACCGGCGTGCCGGTCCTCGAGTCGCTGCCAGGCATCGGCCGCCTCTTCAGCTACAAGAACCGCACCGGCGAACAGAACAGCCTGGTCTTCATCATCACGCCGCGGGTTTACGATGTCGGGCGCGACGACCTCGCCGAAGTGAACGACCGCCTGCTGCTCGACTCCGGATTCAACCGCAACAATATCGAAGGACCGGCCACCCCACTGCTGCCGCCGGCCACCCCGGAAAACCAGGAACTGCCACGCGTGATCCGCCGCGACGACGGACCGCCGCCGCCGGCACCGAAAACCGCCCGCCGGGCCAAGCCGCCACCGGCGCCGCCCGAGGCGGAGGGGCGGTCGTCCGGGGCCAGGGCGTCGGGAGCACGCTCCTCCGGGACACGCTCGCCCGCCGCGAGGACGGCGCCGCCCCCGGCCGAAGCCGAGCCCCCGCCGCGCAAGGAGCGGCCGGTACCCTTGTTCGAGCGCTGGCGGCGCCGGGCGGCAAAAGCGGCGGAGCCGGAAACCGTGCCGCCGGCAAAATCCGTTCCCAACCGCCGATGACGGTCGCCCATTTCCGCAACGAATCTTCCGACTGCCGATGAGGGAGCGCATGGCATTCACCGCGGCGCCGTCCGCGCCGTTCTTGTCGCCGCGTCCCACCCAGCGCGCAGCGGCCATGGCGGCCGCCTCGGTCACCCGGACGAGCTCAAGCGCGAGATTGCGATCCGGCACCTCGGATCCGTGCGATGCACCGCTCATGGTGGCCTCCCCTCCGTGAGCGTAGTCGCCGGGAGCCCGTCGTCGCGCGGGTCGAAGTCCCGTACCCGATGATGAGCACGTGAGCGAGGAGGTCCGTCCCACCGGCCGGCCCAATGCCCGACTCGGCCAGACCGTTCGGGACATGGTCCTGTCGCTTATCGTCGTCCTCGGCGTCGTCGGCCTCATCATCGCCATCACCTGGCGTCCCGAGCCCGAGGCGGTGAAGCGGGTCGATGCCGCCCCGCTGCTCGCCGTGGCCTCGCAGCAGGCCGCGTACCCGGTCCTCGACCCCTCACGCATCGAGGAGTTCGTCCCGACCAGCGTGCGATGGGAGCCGACCATGGCCTCGCTGGGCGTGCCCGTCTGGCATGTGGGCGGGGTCTACCGGGATGACGCCTACCTGCAGCTCGCGCAGGCCGCGACGGTGGAGCCCGACGTCGTCGACGAACAGACCGCCGCTGGCCGGCCGATCGGGCCGGTGGACGTCGGCGGAGCGACGTGGGAGCAGTGGGAGTCCGGCGAGCGGCGCTCGCTCGTCCTCCAGCGTGACGGCGTCACCACCGTCGTGTCGGGGACGATGTCGTGGGAGGACCTCACCACCGTCGTCGTCCGGCTGGGCTAGTCGTCGGCCGCCTCATCCTCGGGCCGCGCCGCGTCGAGGCGGATGCGCGCGGCATCGAGCCAGCCCTGGCAGATACCGGCGAGCTCCTCACCCCGCTCCCACAGAGTGAGCGACTCCTCGAGCGTGAGGCCGCCGGCCTCGAGCCGCGAGACGACCTCCCCGAGCTCATCCCGGGCGGCCTCGAAGCCGAGCGGTGCGTCCTTCGTCATGCGGGCTCCTCACTGACGGTTGCATCGAACGCCCCGCGGGCGACACGGATGTGCAGGTGATCACCGGTCCGGACTTCGCCGCTGTCGCGCACGATCGATCCGGCTGCGGTGGTGACGATTGCGTAGCCGCGCTCGAGGGTCGATGCCGGCGAGAGTGCGCGGACCCTGGCGGTGAGGTGACGGATGTCGTCGCCCAAGCGATCGAGCTGGTGCTCGACGATCGAGCGGGCCCGTCGCCGGCGATCCGCGATCGCCGATCCCTCCCGGTCGAGGCGGTGCTCGACCTGGGTGCGCAGCCGCCGCTGGAGGGTGCTGACGATCTGCGCCTGCTCCACGAGGGACGGGACGATCCGCTTGGCCGCGTCGGTG
>JALRGF010000140.1 GCA_023253495.1 Verrucomicrobiales bacterium | reverse complement strand
GTCGCTGTACGCCTGGAACCGGCTCAATTCGCGCTCGAGGGAATCGATTTCTGCGGCGGCGGCGGCGGCGGCTCCGCTGGCCTGATCGGGGTCACTGCTGACCAGAAGCAGGTTCCATTCGGCGCGCATCGCTTCGTGGTTGAAGCGGAAAAGGCGGGGCTCGCGGGCGGCGGACATGGGCGCAGGGCGGGGCCGGGCGGATCAGCGGTCGGAGGACGGAGTGGCGTCGGTCGTAACGGAAGAGAGATCGGGGTCGGCGGTGGCAGGTGCCGGTTCCGGAGCCGGTTCTGTGTTGGTTTCCTCGGCTGGGGCGGCTGGGTCGGGTTCGGTGGTGGCCGGTTCCGTTTCACCGGCGGCTGATTCCACGGGTTCGGCGGGCATCAGTGGTGAGGTATCCGGCAGGCTGCTGGCGCCGGCCGGGGGTGGCGGTTCGGAATCGCCGGAGGGGTCGGGCTTGGAGGGGTCGGGCGTGGTGCGGGCTGGCAGCGGCGGCGGGGATGCCGGCGGGGCGGGGCGTGGCAGGTCGCCGAGGAGCGAGCGGCGAAAGAGGGCGCGGAGGGGCGCGTCGGGGCGCAGGAGCCAGGTTTCCTGGATTTCGCGGTGGGTGGACGAGACGAGGGCGCCGAGCAGGGGAGCGGCTTCGGGCACGGTGATGATGACGTCGGCGCGGGTGAGCAGGCTGCTGTCCTCCGGCATCTCGGTGGTGGCGCCGCCGCCGAGGTGACGGAAGTACCAGGGGAGGGGGTATCCGCTTTCGGGGTGGATGATGAAGACGTTGAAGTCGGCCGGCGGACCGCCCCGGGCGCGGGCGGTGTCGTTGACCTGGCGGACGAGACGGAGGACGTCGGGTGAGGTATGGGAGTAGACGTACGGATTGTGGGCGGTGTCGGCGGGCCACCGGAAGTTCTGGCGCCAGATCTGCAGGCTGAGGTAGCCGGCGGTGGTGGCGAGGGCGGCCCAGACGAGGAAGCGGGCGGTGGGGCCGCGGGTTCGGGCGATCAGGGTGGCGGCGCCGAGGCCGGCGAGCAGGATGATGGCGTGTTCCGCGCCGAGGATGGTCCAGGGCGTTTTGTAGGCGATGATCGAGTAGCCGCAGAACAGGGCGGCGGCATAGAAGGCGAGGAACCGCTGGAGTCGGACGTTTTCGTACCGTGTCGGACGGGTGGTGAACGCCCTGCCGGCGCCGACGGCGGCGAGCAGGATCAGGGGCCATTCGCCGATGAGGAAGCCGCCGGCGTCGCGCCGGCCCCAGAGCAGAGTGCCGTACCACCACCACGGTTTTTCGTGGCCGGCGCCTTCGGCGCGTTGGGCGTAGGAGACGTAGCTGCGGAAAGATTCGAAAAATTGCCCGGGTTTGGTGAAGAATCCGGAGAACAGGAGAAACGAGATACCGACGGCCACCGCCGCGGCCAGAACCAGCGGCAGCAGAACCGAAGCCCGGCGGCGGGCGAAGCTGCGGTTGATCCGGCCGTAGCCGGTGCCGCTGAGGACGAGTTCAAAGGCCCGGGTGGCGAGCAGCGCCAGTCCCCCGGCAATGAGCTGGATGAGGAACGTCTCCTTGGTGACGTGCATCAGCCCGACCGCGGCCCCGGCCACCACCATCCATGCCGGGTGACGCGAGACCGAGTACCGCCAGCCCGCGGCGATGGCCAGAGTGGTCATGAAGACCAGCGGCACTTCCATGATGTAGTACCGGCTGTAGTACACCATCATCGGTGACAGGGCGGTGAAGAGCGAGGCCCAGGCGGTGGCCCCGCGCCCCAATCCGTCCGCCATCAGCCAGACCAGGAGGACGAGCGCCACGGAATACAGGGCGGGGGTGATGCGGAGCAGGGATTCGTTCAGTTCCGAAGGCGAGCCGACCCCGCTCAGCCAGCAGAGCACGCGGGTTGAGTAAACCAGCAGCGGGCCGTGGCCGTCCGCACCGCGGTATTCATACACCCCGCCACGGAGCATGGGCGCGAGGTATATTTCCGCCTGCACGGCCTCGTCGGTGTGCATCACGCGGTGATCCAGCAGGGCGAAGCGCGTGATCAGGGAGAGGACGAGAGCCAGAATACCCAGGGCGACCGCCGTGGAAAGTTGCCCGGCGGCGGCGCGTGAGTGCGAGGTATTCAAGCGGAGAACCACGGGGAACGGAACGAATGGGGCTGGGTCGCTCCTGAGGGGGCGGCCGTGCGAACCGGCATCATGGCGGCGGCCCCTGCCGGCGCAAGAGGAATGGCCAGGGAGTCGGACCCTTCAGGACTGCCGGCTCTCTCACGTCCCTCAGGTCCCTCACGTCCCTTCCGGCGCCGACGCCGCTGAAAAAACCGGCTGCAGCAGGCAGAGCAGACCGGGAGCATCCGGATGGCCGATGGAAGTGATTTCTGCACGGCACTGGGTGGCGGGCTGGCCGTCAGGATTATGGCAGGTGGCCGGTCCGGACCAGCAGCGCGAGGCGTTCAGGCAGGTGGAGACATCGCGGCTGAATTCGGCCGGGTTGTCCGGTCGGAAGAGGCGATAGAGCGGGGTGCCTTCGAGGGAGCGGGGGGAGGTTCCGAAGAAGCGGGCGGCGGCCGGGTTGGCGACCTGGACGCGGCCACGCAGGTCGGTGACCAGTACGGCTGAGGCCAGATGGTCGAAGGCCAGGTCGCGCCACGGAACCGGGGCCTTGGTGCCGGAGGTCTCGGAGTCCTCAGAGAATTCGGGGGCCTCGGAGGCCTCAGAGGTCTTGGAGGTCTCGGAGGCTTTGGATGCCTCGGGGGGAGCGATGGGAGGAGGTTCGGGGGCGGGTGCCAGGGTGATGCGGGGCAGGAAGAAGCACGCCTGGAGGATAGTGTCTCCGGCCGGGTTGCGGAGGGCTGCCTGCGTCACGGTGATCTGGTGGCGCGAGCCGTCGCGGGCGGTGAGGGTGGCGGGTATGGTAGCGTCGGCGGAGTTTGTGGTGGTGGCGTCGAATGTGATCAGGTTGGCGAGGTGGAGGCGGCGGAGGTCGATCCGGGAGTAACCGCTGAGCCGTTCGAGGGCGGGGTTGGCATCGACGAGGGCGCCGGAGCCGTTGACCAGCGCGATGCCGGTGGGCAGCTCGCGGAAGAGGCCGCGGTATTTGGCTTCGCTGGTGCGCAAGGCGTCTTCGGCGCGGCGGGATTCGGTGACATCGCTGAGGATGAGAAGGAGGTGACCCTCGGGGAGGAGTTGCGGACGGATCTCGATTTCCTTGAGCAGTCCCTCGGCGCTGGTCAGGCTGAAGGTGCGGGTGATCTGGAGGCGCCAGACGTCGTCGCGCCATTCCCGGAGCACGGGTTCGCGCAGCACCTCCTCCGGGGCGGCGACGGTGAGCCAGGGTTCGAAGGCGGTGCCGGCGCGCAGGGGGCGTCCGAGCAGGGCGCTGACCGCATCGTTGGCGGCAAGAATAATGCCGTCGCGGCCAAGCTGCACCAGTCCGAAGGGCAGGTGGCCGGTGAGAGCGGCCGACGGTGCGGGGGACGGATGGAGTGGCGTGGGCGCAGGGGGCGGGGCGGGTGCGGAGACGATCGCTGGAGGCAGCGGGGGAGGCGGGGTGACCGGTTGGGCGACGGGCACGAGGCAGCCGATGAGAAGAATGGCCTGGGTTTCGCCCTCGTGGTTGCGGTGCGGGGTGGCGGACCAGTGCAACCGGTTGACGGGTGGGCCGGCCATGAGGATATCGCCCGGCTGATAGCCGCCGAGGGTGCCGTCGGCGGGTGGCGGCGTGAGTGACCGGAAGCGCGCTTGTTCCGCTTCTTCCTCTTCGTGTTCCGGGTAGATTTTCCAGAACGGGAGGCGCCCGTCGGCCGTCGGCTGGAGGCGGAGCAGGGTGCGGGTGGCCGGGCTGGATCGCAGGATGCGGCCGTCGAGGGCGACGAGCAGCAGCGGCAGCATGGAGCTTTCGAACAGGGAGGTGGCGAGGTTGTGGTCGAAGACGCGCCGTCTTTCCTCGCGCTTCCGCGGGGTGATGGTTTCCTGGGAGAGCAGGACCCCGCCGAGCCGACCCGGCTCGCGGTGCCATGGGCGCATTTCCCAGCGGACCCAGTCGCTGGAGCCGTCCGCACGCTGGAAAAAGTCCTCGTTGATACGGCCGGTTTCGCCGGCCAGGGCGCGGTCGAAGAGTTGGCGCCAGTGGGCGTGCAGATCGGGGAAGAGGTCGTAGTGGGAGCGGCCGATGATGGCGTCGCGATCCAGACCGAAGGCCGAGGTGAACGGCTGGTTGGCGGCGAGGTAGCGCATTTCGGTGTCGAAGAGGGCGAGGGCCTGGGGCAGGGCGTCGAGCAGGACCGGGGCGAATTGCGTGAGCAGGACGCTGTCGGGGGCGGCGGCGTCCGTCTGGTGCTGGCGACGGGCCACGTTTTCGAAGTGTTCCGCCAGTTTTTTTTCCTCGATGGGGACGGGCACGAAGCCGTCGAGGCCCAGTTGATCGTGGCAGGCGCCGGAGGGGCTGTCGGGTTCGCCCACGGCGACGATGTACGGTTGGGACGAGGGGTTGGCGTGCTGGCGCACGAAAGTGACGAAGCCCCGCAATTCGGCGGTATCGCCATTGGCGTGGGTGATGACCACGGACTGGCGGGCGAAATTCAGTTTGCCTTCCGCGAGGGTGCTGCAGGCGCGGACTCCGTAGCCCTGCTGTTCGAGAGCGCTCACCAGGCGATGCCGGATCCCGGGGTCATGTTCAACCACAAGGGCTTGGATGTCGCGGGGGGAAGCGGACAGAGGGGGGCTCATGAGGCTTTTGGCGGAATGGCGAATCAAATACGCAAACGAGTGCAAATATGCCCATAGTGCCATTTTGGCATTCAGGCAAGTCCTGAGGCGGGATTCGGGGGTGTCTCCCGCGGCGGCGGTCGTCGGGTGATCAGGGGCGAGAGGGCGGCGAGGGCGAGCAGGGCAACCGAGAACGAGTCGCCGAAACGGGCGTAAAGGGTGGATTTTGAAACAGTTGGTTGGGCGATGGTGGTCTTGAGCTGACCTTCGCGGAGGCGCGGGAGGCGGTGGGTGATGCGGCCAAGCTCATCGATGACGGCGGTGACCCCGGTGTTGGCGGCGCGGACCATGGGGCGGCGCAGTTCGATCGACCGGAAGACGGCATTGGCGAGGTGCTGATCGGCGCCGGCGCTGTCCTTGAACCAGGCGTCGTTGGTGACATTGACGATCAGCTGGGGCTCCGGGCGGGCGAAGCGGCGGGCGACGCGGCCGAGCGTGTCCTCGAAGCAGACCAGCGGGATGAGGGTGAAAGACGGGGCTGGCAAAGGGGCGGGAAGGCCGCCGGTGATGTGGGCCGAATCCGGGAGCGGGGGTGGCGGCAGCGGCAGCGGGGAGACGGCGTCGCCCGCTTTGAAGTCGCCGGGAAGTTGTTCGCGGATGAAGTCGAAGCGCCCGAACAGCCCTCGCGCCGGCAGGTATTCGCCGAAGGGGACGAGGTGCACTTTGTGGTGCAGCGCCGCCCGGAGGGGGTCGCCGCGGAAGACGGCGATGGCGTTGAAGTATGCGTCGAGCTCCTGGTCGTCGATGCCAAGCACGTGGACAAAGTCGCCGAGCGTGTTCCCCTGCCGCAGCACCTCCTGGACGCCTTCATAATAAAAGGGGGCGGGCAGCGAGGATTCGGGCCAGACCAGGAGGTCGGGTTTGGGCTCGGTGTCGAACGCCTGCCGCGTGAGACGGGCGAGGGTGGCCGCGATGCCGTCGAACGATTCGTAGGCATTCTTGTTTTCCTGCGGGATGTTCGGTTGGATGAGGGCGATGGTGAGCGGAGCCGGCGTTTTGGATGCGGACTGGATGGAGCGGGCGCGCCGGGCGCCGACGGTGGCCAGCGCGGTGATGGCGGCGAGCGTGCTGGCGGCGGTGACGGCGAGGGCGGGGGTCCGGCGGGTCCATGGGGTGGCGGGAGGGGTGTTGAGTGATTGCCAGCGGGCGACCAGCAGGGCGGCGGGTGCGACGATGAAGAACGACAGACCGGTGACGCCGATCCACTCGGCCCACTGGGCGAGCGAGCCATGGGCGAACCCGGCGAGGGGTACGCCGAGGCCATTCCAGCCGAAGCCGGTGAGGGCGATGCCCCGGAGCCATTCCAGGCCGGTCCAGGCGGCGGCCGTGGCGACCACGGCGCGGGCCAGTTCCCGCCTCGAGTTCCGGCGGCGTGGCCGTCCGACGGTGGCGGCAAAGAGCGCCCAGAGCGCCGGGTAAAGCGCAAGGTAGAGCGCGAGCATGACCATGCCCGGCGCGGTGACGTGGCGGAGCCAGTTCAGGTTGAGCAGGAAAAACGTCGCCCCGGCGAGGTAGCCGTGGAGAAAGGCGCCGGGTGCGCGGGTCGGACGCCACCACGCGGGGCGCGGGGGGGGCGCGGCGGCGCCGCTCTGCGGCCGGTCACCATGCTCGGGCGATTCCCATCGCGGCCACAGCACGCTCAGCAGCGGGAGGAGGGCGAGCCAGACCAGCGCCCCGAAGTTGACCGGCGGGTAGCAGGCCCAGAGCAGGAGGCCGGTGGTGAGGGCGGCGAGAAACGACATGGGCGGCGCAGTGGGTCAGGCCAGCCGCGCCGCGATGTCCGGCTGCAGGCTGTCCCAGAGCCGGGCCAGACCGGCCGGCACCTCGGATTTTGCGGCGGCGAGTTCGGCGGTGCTCAGGCGGGAGCCGGGGGCCGGCAGTCGTTTGCCGAAGAAGTAGTATTTGACCTTCGGTTCGGTGCCGGACGGCCGCACGGCGAACGAGCGCCCGTCGGCCAGTTCGACGAAGAGCAGGGCCTCGCGCGGGACGACGTCGCCCTCCTCGTCATGGATGGTATCGATGCCGAAGTGGCGCAGTCCGACGACCGCCGTGCCGTCCAGTTCCCGTGGCGGGTTGCGGGCGTAGCTGTCGACGAGGGTGGCGATGCGGGCGGCGCCCTCGGCGCCTTCCAGTTTCAGGTCGCGGCTGATTTCGGCGAAGTATCCGTATTCGGCGTGGATGTCGTCGAGCAGGTCGGTCACGGTGCGCCCCTGGCTGGCGGCGAGGGCGGCCAGTTCGACGAACATGAGGACGGCCATGTTGCCGTCCTTGTCGCGGACGAAATCGGCGCCGAGGTACCCGTAGCTTTCCTCGCCGCCGAAGACGTAGTAGCGGCCGTGCTGGAGGTGGGCGGCGCGGGCTTCGGCCACGCTGAGGGAGCGGTAGCGGGCCTGGATGTCGGGCGGCAGGAGGCGTTCATATTTGAGTTGTTTGCCGCCGATCCATTTGAAGCCGGTCAGGGTGTTGGTGACCGGCAGGCCGTGGCGGCGGGCGATGGCGTCCTGCAGGCCGGTGGTGACGAACGTTTTGACGAGCACGGCGCGCGCCTTGTTGGTCTCGTCGAGCAGCCCGAGTTTGAAATGGGTGGTGACCCGGTACCAGGCCATGAGCGAGCCGGTCTGGTTGCCGGTGAGCAGGACCAGTTTCCCGTGCGGGTCACGCACCGCCACGCCCATGCGGTCGCAGTCCGGGTCGGTGCCGATGACGAGGTCGGCGCCGATGGATTCGGCGAGGTCGCAGGCCATCTGCAGGGCGGCGGCGTTTTCGGGGTTGGGCGATTCGACGGTGGGGAAGCGGCCGTCGGGGGTGTCCTGTTCGGGCACGGTGTGGAGCTGGACGCCGAGGTCGCGGAGCAGGGAGGGCACGTGCACGCCGCCGGTGCCGTGGATGGCGGTGTAGACGACCTTCAGCGATTTGGCGGCGCGGAGCAGGTCCGGCTGGAGGATGACGTCTTTGAGGCGGGAGGTGTAGGCGGCGTCGATTTCCGCTCCGATCGGAGTGAGGGTGCCGTGCTGGCTGGCGGGCAGGGGTGGTGCGCTCGGTGGCTGGGCGGCGATGGTTTCGCTGAGGCGGGTGGCGCCGGGGTCGATGATGCCGGCACCGTCGGCGAAGTAGACCTTGTAGCCGTTGTCGTGGGGCGGGTTGTGGCTGGCGGTGTGCATGACCCCGCCGTCGGCCTGGAGATGGCGGATGGCGAAGCTGAGTTCCGGGGTCGGGCGGTGGCTCTCGAAGAGCCAGGCGTCACCGCCCTGTTCGATGACGGTGCGGGCGCAGCGTTCGGCGAAATCGCGGGAGAACAGGCGGGTGTCATGGGCGAAGACGAGCCGCGGACGCCGGGAAACGCCGGCGGCGGCGAGTTCGGACTTGAGGTAGGCGACGAACCCTCGGGTGGCGCGTTCGGCGACCGCGTAATTCATGGTGCTGGTCCCGGTGGCGGGGAATTCCGGGCGGCCGTCTGGCCGTGGGGTGCCTCGCTCGGCGGCGGTGACGATTTTTCCGATCGTGCGGCCGCGCAGACCGCTGGTGCCGAAGCTGATGCGCTTGAAAAACCGGTCATTCAGTTCGGTCCAGTGGCCGCCGTCGACCAGTTCCCGGATGCTGGCTTTTTCGACCTCCGACGGTTGGCCGGCGAGCCGTTCGGCGAGGTGTTGACGGCTGCTGGGGAGCAGGTCGCCGCGGGTGACGGCGGCATCGAGGGTGGATGACAGGTCGTCCATGGACCATGGTTACCGTCGCGGGGGGCGGGTGGCAATGGACGAGTTGCGGGGAGGGGAGGGAGGAGAGTTCAGGCGGCGGCGAGGTGTTCGAGCAGGTGGCGGTTGAGCTGCTGACCGGCCTCGAAGTTGGCCAGCGGGAAGTTTTCGTTGGGGGCGTGGGCCTGGCAGTCGGGCAGGGCGAGGCCGAGCAGCAGGGTGTCGGCGCCGAGGATGTCCTTGAACGAGCGCACGATGGGGATGCTGCCGCCTTCGCGGATGAGAGCGGGGTCGCGGCCGTTGAAGGTGTCGCGCAGGGCGGCCTGGGCGGCGCGGCCGAAGCGTGAGTGAGGGTCCATGGCGTACGGCTGGCCGCTGTGGCCGGGGTGGACGGTGACCTTGACGGTGGCGGGCAGGTGGTGTTGCAGCCAGGCCTCGATGCGGGGGAGCAGGTCATCCGGGTTCTGGTCGGGCACGAGCCGGAAGGAGAATTTGGCGAAGGCGCGGCTGGGCAGCACGGTTTTGGACCCTTCGCCCTGATAGCCGCCGCCGAGGCCGTTGACCTCGGCGGTGGGCCGGCCCCAGAGACGTTCGAGTGAGCTGAAGCCGGCTTCGCCGTGGAGCGCCGGGGATCCGGTCAGGCGGAGGATTTCCGGGTCGTCAAGCGGCAGGCGGGCCCATGCCTCGCGTTCCCAGGCTTCGAGCGGCCGGACGGCGTCGTAAAACCCGTCGATCCGGATGCGTCCTTCGGAGTCGTGCAGCTGGGCGATGAGGCGGGCGAGTTCGGTGGCCGGGTTGGCCACGGCGCCGCCGAAGATGCCGGAATGGAGGTCGGTGGCGGGCCCGGTCACCTCGATTTCGCAGCAGGTGATGCCGCGCAGGCCGTAGGTGAAGGTGGGCACGCCCGGAGCGACCATGCCGGTGTCGGAGATGGCGATCACGTCGCAGGCGAGCGACTCGCGGTGGGATTGGAGAAACGGGCCGAGGTTCGGGCTGCCGATTTCCTCCTCGCCTTCGAAGAGGGCGATGAGATTGACCGGCAGGTCGCCGTGGGCGGTCATCGTCTGGCGCAGGCCGTTGGCGTGGGCCATGAGCTGACCTTTGTTGTCGGTGGCGCCACGGGCGTAAAGAATGCCATTTTCGATCCGCGGTTCGAAGGGCGGCGAGTGCCAGAGCGCGAGCGGATCAGCCGGCTGCACGTCGTAGTGGCCGTAGAGCAGCACCGTCGGCCGTCCGGCCCGGTGCGTGTTGCGGGCGACCACGATCGGGTGGCCGGCGGTCGGGTGAATGGTGGTCGCCAGCCCGGACTCGCGGAGAAAGGAGGCGAGCCAGTCCGCGCAGGCGCGCACTTCACCGGCGTGGGCGGAATCAGTCGAGACACTGGCGAAACGCAGACAGGTCAGCAGGGAATCAAGCGGAGACATGAAGTGGCTGTAGGCGAGAGCGGGGGCGGACTCAAGGGCGGGCCGGGCGGATCAGGCGGCGGGGAAATCGGCGCTCGCGGCGACGGCTTCCGACTCGGCGGCCTCGCGGGCGAGGGTGGCGGCCTGGCGTTTGATTTTGTCGACAACGTAGCGGCCGAGGGGGAGGTGGAACGGGGCACGACCGGTGGCGACGAGGTCGACGATGATGCGGGCGGCGCGGTCGGGGTCGCCGGGCTGGCGTCCGTCAATGCCGGCGAGGAACTGGGTGAAGCGGCCGGAGGTGGCGTCGTATTCCGGGATGCGGGTGGCGGCGTGATCGAGCGAGCGGCCGATGAAGTCAGTGCGGAACGGACCGGGCTGGACGAGGGTGACCTTGAGCCCGAGCGGGGCGGTTTCGGCGCGCAGGGATTCGGCCATGCTTTCGAGGGCGCCTTTGGCGGCGCCGTAGATGCCGAAGCCGGCGTAATTGGTGATGGCGGCGGCGGCGCTCAGGAAGACGAAGTGGCCGGAGCGGCGGGCGCGCAGGAGCGGCAGGGCGGCGCGGGTGACCTGGAGGGGTCCGAAGAAGTTGGTTTCAAAGTTCCGGCGGATCTGGTCCTCGCCGCATTCCTCGATGGCACCGATCAGGCCGTAGCCGGCATTGTTGACGACGACGTCGAGGTGTCCCCAGACGCGTGCGGCGGCGGCGACGGTATTGCGGACCTGATCGGCGTCGGTGACGTCGAGGGCGAGGACTTCGCAGGAAGCGGGATGGGCGGCGGCGAGGTCGGTGAGGTGGGACGGGTGACGGGCGGTGGCGACCAGGCGGTGGCCGGCG
>JALRGF010000116.1 GCA_023253495.1 Verrucomicrobiales bacterium | reverse complement strand
AGACTTGATTATACCCCAACAAGTCGAAGCTTTCACCTAATCAGTTTCCTTCGGTCGGACGGTCGAAGCGGATGCGACAATTATTGAAACGCCAATAGCGCGGTTGCACCCGCGCCGATGGCGTCGCCTCGCAGGAAACATTGATGAACCTTCATAGAATCGTCTTGTCCGCCGCTGTGTTCACCACCCTGCTGACGGCAGGCGCAGGAACCGTCGGCGTCGCTCACGCCACGGATGAAATCGCCCACAGCGTCGCGGGCCAGCACCAACCCCATGCCGCCGTAGGTGGTGGCCCAGAGTTCCGGTTGCTGGGCCCCGGGCCAGTATCCGAGACCGCCGCGGCTCGTCTGCATCGAGAGCAGCCGGTCCGCGCCCTGCTGAATGGCGCGGTGGATGGCCTCCGGGGATTTTTGGATACCGGGCATGGCGGATCCGAAGGAATGCAGGGCGATCCACGGCAGGGTGCTGGACGTCGTTTGTTCCACGCATCCGTACGGGTAGTGAAGGAGGTGGCTGATGGCTCCGCTGGCTTCGTTGAGGATGGAATTCGACACCGTGACGGTGACTTTCCCCTGGCCGCTGAGCAGTTCCGGCTTGGCCCCGGCGAGCAGGTTGGCGGATTCGCCATTGAGGACCAAGGATGAAAAGACCCGTTCGCGCAGGACCGGTTGGGCGTAGCCGACGGACAGGGAGGACGAGACGGTGTCGCTCAGGGTGATGCCCGGTGTGAGGGAGACGGCTTTCCACTGCCACGCCGCCGAGCCGGCTTCAACGAAGCTGAGCGGGAAGCTGACCGCCTGGGTGCCGCGGGGGGCGAGCGAGACTTTGCGGACCAGCGGGCCGGTGCTGGTGGCGAGGGTGTCGAGGGTCAGGCTGACCTCGGTGTCGATGGCCAGATCGGTCTGATTGAGGACGATGGCCTTGACGGTGATGGAGTCGCCGACGTTGGCGAACCGGGGCAGCGAGGGCTCGAGCATCAGCGGTTTGTTGATCTCGAAAGACCCCTCGCCGGTTCCGAAGGCTTCGGGGCCGGCGGCCGCCACCGCGACAAGCCGGAAGCGGGTCAGGTTGTCGGGCACCACAAAGGCAGTGGCCGCCCGTCCATCGGCATCGGTGGTCAGGGTGCCTTGAAAGAAGGCCAGTGGCTGGAAGTTGCGCCGCAGGCGGTCCGCGGTGCCGGTCATGTCCTCGTCCCCGCCGCCAATCATATATCCTTTGTTGGAGAACACGAGTTCCTGCGGGTTCTCGGCCAGCAGGTCCATGAGCGAGGAGCCGGTCACCACCGCCAGCGGCCGGGGGCGGTGGAAACGCGACCACGGGTCCGGCGGGGTGTAGGGAAGCAGCGTGAGCACGCCGTCGTCCGCCGCCCAGAGGGTCACTTCCGCACCGGCAACGGGCGCGCCGCGGCCGTCGGTCACGACGACCTGAGCCGACCCCTGGTCGCCGGGGCGGTAGGCCGGCTGACCGGGGGTCACCGCCACTTGCAGGCGCGTCTCGGTCCGGCCGACACGCAATTCGGTGAATCCGACCTTGTATTCCGGCGACCGGATCTGCCGGGTGCTGGCGTCGGCTCCACGCACGATGAAGACGGACACAAAGACGTTCGGAGCCATGGAGGCGTCGAGCGGCACCTCAATGACCTGGCTGTTGCCGGTGACGTCGACGAAGAAATGACGGAGTACGCTCTCGCGTTCCAGGGTGACGAGCGCGCGCCCGGTCACCGGTGATTTGACGAGGATGCGGGCGGTTTCGCCCTCGAGGTAGGTGGTCCGGTCGGCTTCGAGGTCGATGCGCATGCCGTCGTTCTGCTGCCATGGCGCCCATCCGCTGCCGAAGACCTGGAAGCTGGTCACCGATTCCACCGGCCGTCCTTCCGGATCGCTGGCGCGGGCCGTGATGTGGTAGAATCCCGGTTCCCGCGCGGTCCACGGGAATGGCGCGGAGGCCTGGCCTTTCGGCAGGACAGTGAGAGCGGCTTCCGCCACCACGGTGCGGTCGGCTGTCGTCTTCAGGTTGGACCCGCCGCCAACCGATTGAACCCGCACACTGGAGAAATCGATTTTTTCGACCGTGATGCGGGCTTCGACCGGCTGCGGCCACGGTTCGCCATCGGGGTGGGCGGCGGCCAGAGCGATGTCCACCGGTTCTCCGGCGGCCGCCATGGATTCCGACGTCCGGATGCCGAGGTAAAACGCGGATGAAGGCAGCGTCCGGCGCCAGGTTTCGGTGATCGTCTGCTGGTTCAGGTCGGTGACTTCGGCTTCGACGACCACGGTGCGCGGCCGCGGCGCCCCGGTGAGGGCGGGCACGGTGAATTCCAAGGTGGCGCGTCCCTCGTCCGTGAGGTCGGTTTTCGCCTGAGTGGTGATCATGGTTTCATGACCCTCTGGTTCGTCTTCGCCGCCGGGATCGGGCGCTTCGCCATAGCCTTCGTCGCTCCAGTACCAGCGATTCTTCGAATTGAGGAAGCGGAAGTCAGGAAAAGCGGCGGCCTGGAAGGGGGTGTCCTCGACGCCTGCCGACCAGGCCATTTTGGCCTTCGCGAGGGGTTTGCCGAGGAGATAGCGGGCCTGCAGTGCGAGCGACGCCTTTTCGCCCTCCTGGCGGAACGAATCCGGGGCAAAGGTGATCTGGAACGTGTTCGGCCGGTATTCCTCGACGAGAAACGCGGTGTCGAAGACGTCAGGGTGGCTTTGCGGCGCGTCGCTTTCCTCTTCCTCCGCCGGCGCGGTGTCGGCGGGTGTCGCGGGAGCGGTCAGCGGGGGCAGCTCGATTTGCACGCGGTATTGCCCGAGCGGGCCGGCCGGCAGATCAATCGAGCCGTCGAGTGATCCGGCCGCGGAAAACCGGATGTCCCGCTGGTGGAAGAGGCGCCCCCGCGGATCAAAAACGCTGAGCACGGCCGGCTCAGGGTCCGTGGGCAGGGTGACGCCCGCGGCACCGACACGACGGCTGAAGGCTTTGAAAAAAACGGTGTGCCCGGGCAGGTAGACCGGGCGTTCGGTGAACACCATGACCTCGCGCCGTGTGGCGACCGGTGGTTGCCAGTCATAAGGCACCCCGAACCGCCACATGCCCAGGCCTTCCGCGCCCTCGCCATCAATGGTCACAGCATGCAGGTCGTCGCCGGCTTCGGCCAGCAGCCAGCGGGCCCGGGTGCGGGAAAGGCGGCTGGTGCCGTCCTCGGCGGTCACCGTGCGGCCGACTTCATTTTTCTCCGGGTCGCAGGCAGTGACGGTCACGCCAGCCAGCGGCCGGCCGGTCGTCTGCGAAAACGCAAAGACCATGGCTTCAGTCGCCGACAGTTTCCACGCCAGGCCGATGTCAGTCAGCTGCACGAAGGCCTGGGCCCCGAAATGACGCTTGCGGCCGTCCCATTCGGGACGGGCTTCTCCCTCCACCGACACAAACAGACCGCCCACCGGCCGCCCGTTGAGCGCCCGGCGCCAGTCGATGACAAATTCATCCTGGTCGTCAAGCCGGGCGGTCGATGCGAATTCCTGCTCGTAGATTTTCCGGCCGGGCATGGTGTCAAACGGGAGGCGCGCGAGTCCGGAGGACCGCGATTCATCGTCCCAGTTTTCCGTGGTTTCGCGATCCGGTGACTGGTAATGCCGGTAGGCGCGCAGGGCGTAGATCAGGGAGTCGCGGTCGGCCGCCTTGATCCGCACGCGCAGGTTGCGGAGATTGACCGAATGGATGTCGAAGACGGCGCGGCCCGATGTCAGCTGGTTGGCGGAGAAGGCGGGCAGGGCGACTTCGGGCCGCAGGGGTTTGAAGCGGAACGTGCCTTCGTACGGCTGAGTCATGGGGCGGCCGTCTTCCGACGTCAGGCCCGGGGCGAGATCGACGCGGTACTCGGTGCTATGGGAGAATTCACCGGTGATCCGGAGGCTGTTGCGGACGACGGAGACAAGGTATCCGGGCGGCTCCGGCGATACCGCCACGCGGCGGAGAACCTGCTCAAGGGTCAGGTCCGCCGGCAGCGGGTGATTGAAGGCGAGATCAATGCTCTTGGGCGCGCCGACCCGGTGGGTGATGCCGGCCTCCCCGATGCCGAGCGGGGTGATCTCGCAGATAGGAAGGATCAACGGCTCATCCAGGCGGCGGCGACCGTCGGCGGAGACCACTGGGGCCACTTCAAGGCGCCAGCCCTTGCCGATCGGGAGCGGAGAAACGGGCTCGATGCGCAGCGTGCCCGGCAGCGGCCGGGTCAGGGGAGGGGAGACGGCTCCTTCAGCAAGGCCGGCAAGGCCCAGCGCGCGGTGCCGGAAGCTGTGATCGATGTCGTCTGGGCCAGGCAGGTCGCCGAAGGTCGCGAGGCGCACCGACGCCCGGACGGTGAGCCCGGAATCATTGATGAATCGCGCGCCGGTGTCGCCGGCCGGCGGGCTCACCGCATCGTTGAACTGCAGGAACAATGTCGGGGTGCGGGAGGGGTCGTCCGGCGGCAGTGAGTACGGGTGCTTCCCGACAAGGAACAGGCCCGGGGATTTCAGAGTGAAGGTCGGCTGAGCCGGCGACAGCTCACGGCCGGCCGCATCCTGCTGGTCCGGCCGCACCGCAAACGTGTACTCCTGGTCGCGCTGCGGTTCCTCGGACGGCCGGAAGACACCACTTTTGGCGCTGTGCCAGGTCCAGGTGCCCCGCAACGGCGGCGTGACCGTGAGCGGCACCCCCGGCCGGCCGTCCTCCACGGGCACGGGATCCTCAGTCCACCGATCCATCATCTCCGACGGGAAATCCAGCTTCACCTCAGTGTCCTCGGTCAACCGGCGGCTGTCGCTCTGCCATGTGATGACTTGCGCAGGCGCGGCCGGAACACCGGGCGCGGCCGGCGAAGGCGGAGTGTCCGGACCAGGAACCGGGGCGAGCGGACGCACACTGCCATCCGGCAGCGTGATGCGCGGGCGCGGCGGCTCAGGATCCTGAGCGATGGCGGCCGGCAGCAGCCAAAACAGACCGGCAGCCACCACCGCCCCCGGGAACACAACAGGCCGAATGGGGAATTTCATGTCGGGAAAACGGGAAGAAACGGCCAACCCATCACAGTTCTTTCATCAACATGCCCCAATCAGAAAGAAAAACGAGCAGAACGACGGAAAGTCCCCTCCGCCCTGCGCGGCACCTCCGCCGTCGGTCCACCCCGGGCTGCGCCCGGCCGGCTCCGATCTGCGCCGGCACCGGCCACCGGCACCGGCGAAAGTGGGTGACTTTTTGCCGCGTCAGAGCCATCGCGCAAGCGCGGCAGCGCGCTTTGGGAGTG
>JALRGF010000525.1 GCA_023253495.1 Verrucomicrobiales bacterium | reverse complement strand
CCGAAGTCGCCCAGCACGGCGGCGCGGTCGCCCCCGGCACCCGCCCCACCGTGACCTCAACCACCGCCGACACCGAAATCTGGGCCACCCTTGACGGCAGTGACCCGCGCCTGACCGGGGGCTCGGTCCATCCGGCGGCCGTGCGCGTCACCGATCCGCCGCCCGATTCATTCGCCATCCACGGCCCCACCCGCATCCGCCTGCGCGCGCGCCGCACCACCGATGGCGAATGGTCCGCCCTCAACGAAGCCGCCTTCCACGTCGGCATCGCGGTCGCCGCCACCGCCGACTCCCTGGTCATCAGCGAAATCCACTACCACCAGGACACCACCGCCGATCCGGACGCGCAGGAATTCCTCGAATTCCTCAATGTCGGACCGCAACCGATCGACCTCACCGGCTGCCATTTCACCCGCGGTTTGGCTTATGTCTTTCCTGCAGGCACCGTGCTGGCTTCCGGCCAGCGGCTCGTCGTCACGGCCAGCCAGTTTCTCAACGGCACCGCCCTCGCCAACACCGGCGAACGCCTCACCCTCGTCCAGCCCGATGGCACGGTCATCCGCGATTTCAGTTATGACGACGCGCTGCCGTGGCCTGCGGAAGCCGACGGCTCCGGCCCCAGCCTCATACTCATGGCGGCCGACGCCGCCCACGCCACCGACGCCTGGCACGCCCACGGTCTGAACTGGCGCGCGAGTGCCGTCCCCGGCGGCACCCCGGGCACCGCCGATCCCGGTGGCTACGCGGCGTGGAAAACCGTTCACGGCCTGACCCGTGACGACGACGACAGCGATGCCGACGGGCTGCCGGCGCTGCTTGAGTATGCCACCGGCTCCGACCCCGCGACCAGCCACACCGGCCAACTGCCCACCATCGTGGCGACCGCAACCGGACCGGAACTTCACCTGATCACCGATGCCGCGCTTTCCGGCGTCGCCCTCCGCCTCGAATCCAGCACCACCCTGTCCGCGTGGGCGCCGGAGTCGCCCGCCGTCGTTTCCCGCCAGCGCCTCGGCCCGGTGGAAAAAACGGTGATCGCGCTGCCACCGGAAGCCGCCGGGCGCTACTGGCGCCTGCGCGTCACCGCCGCCCCCTGAGCCGCCGCCGCGTGACTCACCGGAAAAGTTTCATGGCAGCTTCGGTGCGGGTGCGGACATGCAGCTTGGCATAACAATTCTTCAGGTGCTGGCGCACCGTTTCCAGGCTGATCCCGAGCGTGTCCGCAATCTCCTTGTTGATGAATCCCTGCGCCACCAGACGGAGCACTTCCTCCTCGCGAGCCGTCAGATTCTCCGCCGGGCGCGGTGAGGAACCGCGGCGGTGAAACGACTGCACCACCAGACGCGCGATGTGACTGTTCATCGGGGCGCCGCCGGTACGCACGTCCCGGATTGACCGCAGCAGCTCCGCCGGCGGCGTGCGCTTGAGCAGGTAGCCGCTCGCTCCGTTCTCCAGCGCCTGGAAAATCGTCTCGCTGTCGTCATACGCCGTCAGCATTACCACCGGCACGTCCGGCAGCCGGTCCTTCAGACGCGCCACACACTCGACCCCCGACATCTTCGGCAGCTGGATGTCCATGAGCACGACATCGGGCGCCGCCGCCGGCAGGCCGGTCAAGGCGGTCTCGGCATCGGCAAAAGCACCGGCACATTCAAAACCGGGTGCCTCGCCGATCCATTGGGCCAGCTGGTTGCGCAGCGGGGCATGGTCTTCAACCAGGGCGACGCGGATGGGTGAACTCATGGCAGAGGGGGCATCGGCAGGGAAAACGTGATGCGGGTGCCGCGGCCCGGCTCCGAGACAAGATCGCAGGTGCCGCCGCATTCGGCAAGGCGCTGCCGCATGTTCGGCAGCCCGTTGCCGCCACCCGCACCCGGCGAACTCCCCGAAGGATCAAAACCAGCACCGTCATCACTGACCCCGAGCACGAGGCTACCGTCGACCGCCGCAATATGAAGCCGGATTTCGCTGGCCCCGGCATGCCGCAACGCGTTGTGCAGCGCCTCTTTCACCGCCAGAAAAAGTGAATGCCGCACTTCCGACCCAAGCACCGCGTCCGGCAGGTGCGGCGGCACATCCAGCCGCAGCCGCACGCCGAACGGCGCACAGAAATCACCGGAAAACCGCACCAGATACCGCGCCAGACTTTCGAGGGTGTCGTGACGCGGGTTGACCGCCCAGACGATGGCGTCCAACGCCTGCACCAGTTCGCCCGCCAGCGCCCCGATCGCCCCGAATTTTCCGGCGACCGCTTCCGGTTGATGGCGTTGTTCCAGGCCGTGCGCGCTCAGCAGGCTGATCCGGGTCAGGTTCGCTCCCAGATCGTCGTGAATGTCCCGCGCGATGCGCGTGCGCTCGCGCTCCAACGCCACCTGCTGCTCGGCCGCCCGCAACCGCCGCTGCAGCCGACGCCGGGTCAGCGCGCGCGCCGCCCACGCCGCCAGTCCCAGGCTGCCCAGCGCCCCTCCCGCCACCGCCCACGGGTGCCGCCACCATGGCGCCGGCACCCGCACGACCATCGCCGCCGGCACACTCCACGTCTGCCCGTCGGCACTCGCCCGCACCTCAAATCGATAGGACCCCGGGGCCAACGGCGCATAGCTCACCGTCCGCTCCGGGCCGGCC
>JALRGF010000503.1 GCA_023253495.1 Verrucomicrobiales bacterium | reverse complement strand
GGCGCCCGCGGCGGCGGAGGCGGTCGTCGGGGCGGAGGTCGACGGGGCGGATGCCGCTGTCGCAGCAGCCGTGGCGGGGGAGGGGGAGGCGGCGGGGGCGGGTCGGGCCGCCGTGGCTTTCTGCGACAGCAGCCAGGCGGTGATGTCGGCGACGTCCTGCGGACTGAGCAGGGCTCCCTGGGGTGGCATGGGCGAGACCGGGAGGGACTCGTGTCGGGTGATGGTGTCGGCGGGCAGTTCCACGGTGGTGCCGCCGGGCAGGCCGAGTTTGAGACGGGATCCGGTGGACAGCAGGATGCCGGCATAGCTGTTGCCGCCGGCCTCGACGACCTGCGCGGAAAACCCTTCGGTGATGACGGCACTGGGATCGAGCAGGCTCTGCACGATGAAACGCGCTTCCATGCGGTCGCCCAGATTCGTGAGGTCCGGACCGAAGTTGATGCCGCGGTTGCCGACGCGATGGCAGGCGGCGCAGCCGGCGGTGAGGAAATACAGGGCCTCGCCGCGGCGCGGGTTCGCTTTCGCCAGGGCGGCCAGCGATTCCGGTTCGGTGGTCGGGAAAGCGCGCGGCGTGAGCGGTGCCGGGCGGATGACCACAAAGTAGTTCGCTTTCGGCCCGCGCACCGGCGCGGCCAGATTGCCGCCGAGCGTCACCCGGCCGGCGGGAAAATCGCGTGACCAGAGGTGGAAGCGGGTGTCGTCGGTGGCGATCGAGAGGTCGGTGTCGGCAAAAGCGTTGAGCCACTCCGGGCGCTCGCTCAGCCGCACGTCGTGCGCCACCATCACGGTGGATTCCACCGGCAGATCAAACGTCAGGAACGACCGGCCGCGCGATCCGTCATCGTCATTTGCCGTCCGGATCATCTGGGCGCCGTCGAGGCTGTCGGGCACCGCGGTGAAGACGTACGGCCGGTCGGAGTAGCTCGGGTTTCCTTTGGCGAGCACTCCGGCAAGGTACGGTTTTCCGCTTTCGGCGGTGATATCCGTGGCCAGGCGGACCGCGGGGGAGGCCGAGTCCGTGGCGGCGGGCGCGGCGTCATGAAGCGCCCGCCCCAATCCCAGGGAGGCCACCGTCCGCACGTCCGTATCCGGGTCCCGGGTGAGCGCGAGCAGTTGTTCCTTGTCGGGTTGTGCCTCCGGAGAGTCGAGCAGCGCCAGCAATGCGGCCCGGCGATGACCGGCCTGCCCGCTCCGCAGCAGCGGCCGCAGGCGGTCGGCCGGCACGAGGTCGCGGAGCGCCTGCCATGTCGCGTAAAACGCGATGCGATCGGACTCGGTGGCGGCATGAGCGATCAGGCGGTCGGCCAGTGATTTGGCTCCGGCCTGGTGCGCCGCCTGCACGGCGGCAAATCGGACCCGCGGTTCCGCCGGGTCGCGGAGCGCCGCGGCAACCACGTCATCGAGCGCCGGCGACCGGCGTTCGCCGAGGATGCGGATCGCCTGGAGGTTGAGGTGCAGGCCGGGATGGAGCGGGGATGGTCGGGCCATGGCGACCAGATCGCGGTCGTCCATCCCGCAGCGGGCGGCCGCCCAGACGGTCCACGTTTCCTGCATGCGGGGCAGGTTGCCGCTGCGCAGCGCGGCCAGCAGATCCGGCAGCACAGCGGCCCCGCGCCGGACGAGTTCGTTCCGGGCGTCGATGCGGCGGACCGCCAGCCAGCTGGAAAATTCCCCGATCAACGCGGCCACGCTCAGGCTTTCCAGCGGTGCCGGATCGGGTGGTGGCAGCGGCGCGGCGTTCCGCGGCGCGACGCGGAAGATGCGTCCTTCGTTGGTCATGTTTCCGTCCTTGTCCCATTCCACCCCGTAGCCGCGACCCCAGCCGAGGATGTAGAGCGCGCCGTCGGGACCGAATGCCATGTCGACCGGTCGATAGAGCGCGTCCTTGCCGGTGATGAGCGTTTCCCATGAGCCACCCCGCGGGCGGACCAGCGCTCCGTCCCATGACGGACGATAGACGTGTGTCGACTTGAGCAGCCAGTCATTGATGATCCAGACGCCCTGGTGGGATGGGGGCCAGTGGGGCGCGTCGGCCCAGACCACTCCGCTGCCGCTGCCGGCAAAAACCGGCGCGCTGATCGGCACCGTGGGCAGGTGGTTTTCGCCGGTCCAGTGGGTGCTCCAGGCGTGCGACCAGCCGAAGTGGGCCCCGAAAAACGGCATGAAGAGCCGGTCGCCCTCGTTCTGGTC
>JALRGF010000464.1 GCA_023253495.1 Verrucomicrobiales bacterium | reverse complement strand
TGTGCGGTGGCGACGGGCCGCAGGGGACTGCGGCGGTCCCGGGGGGGGGGCGGGAAGCTTTACCGGGAGAGCGCGCGGCCGAGCAGGTCGTTGAGGCGCTTGACCATGTCGCGCGGGTCCTCGAGCAGGCCGGCGGCGAGCAGTGCGTTGTCGAGCAGCTGGCGGGCGGCGAGGGTGGCGAGGTCCGGCTGGCGGGTGCGGGCGGCGGCGAGGTTTTTGACCATCGGGTGGCGCGGGTTGATTTCGAGTTTCACGCGCACCGGTTCGATTTCCTGCTGCATGGCGCGCATCATGGCGCGCATCTGGGCGGTGGGAGCGTGTTCCGGGGTGAGGGCGAGGACCGGGGCGTCGACGAGGCGGGAGCTGCCGGCGACCTCGGTGACGGATTCGCCGAGTGATTCCTTGAGCCACGAGCAGAGGGCGGCGACCTCGTCTTCCGGGAGCGGGGCCTCGGCGGAGTCGACCGGGGAGTCGTCGAGTTTCACGTCCTCGCGGGTGACGGCGACGAGTGGTTTGCCGTCGAATTCGCGCAGGCTGGAGAAGACGTAGTCGTCGAGCGGCTCGTAGGCGAAGAGGACTTCGAGGCTGCGGGCCTTGAAGGCTTCGAGGTAGGGGCCGGCTTCGATGGCGGCGCGGTTGGGCGCGATCTGGTAATAGATGGCCTCCTGTCCATCCTTCATGCGGGTGACGTAGTCGGCCAGCCCGGTGAGATGGCCGGCGTCCTGCAGCGAGGATTCGAAGCGCAGGAGCTTGGCCAGGGTGTCGCGGTGGCGGAAGTCATTGGCCACGCCCTCCTTGAGGAAGCGGGCGAAGTCCTTGTAAAACGCGGAGTACTTGTCCGGTTCCTCCGCGCTCTGTTGTTCGAGGAGCTTGAGCACACGACCGGCGATGACGTCGCCCAGTTTGCGCACGAGCGCGCTGTCCTGCATGGTTTCACGCGAGATGTTCAGCGGCAGGTCCTCGCTGTCGACCACCCCGCGCACGAAACGCATCCATTCGGGCAGAAATTCGGGCGGTTGCGCGTCGATGAGCACGCGGCGGCAGTAGAGGGCGACGCCCGGTTCGGTCTGTCCGAAGCCGAATTTTTCCGGGTTATCGGTCGGGATGAAGAGCAGGGCGTTGATCTGGAGCGGGGCGTCGGCGGCGAAGTGCAGCCGGAAGCGCGGTTCGTCCCATGCTTTGCCGGCGAACTTGTAGAATGCGGTGTACTGTTCGTCGGTGATTTCGTTTTTCGGCTTGAGCCAGAGGGCTTCCACCGTGTTGACGCGCTCGCCGTTGAGCAGGATCGGGAACGGGACGAAATTGGAATACTTTTCGAGGATGCGTTTGACGGTGGCGGCCTGGGCGAATTCGTGGGCGTCGTCCTTCAGTTCGATGACGAGCCGGGCGCCGCGTGACTGGCCGGGGGCGTCCTCGATGGTGAATCCGCTGGTGCCGTCGCTTGACCAGACGAGCGGTTCGCCGTCCGGCTGGGCGGAGCGGGTGTAGACGCGCACCTGTTTCGCGGCCATGAAGACCGAGTAGAAGCCGACGCCGAATTTGCCGATGAGAGTGCCCGGGGTGCTGCCACCGCTTTCCTTGAGGGACTGGAGAAAGGCCTTGGTGCCGGAGTGGGCGATGGTACCGAGGTTGCGGGCCAGTTCCTCGCGGGTCAGGCCGGTGCCGTGATCGGCGATGGTGAGGATTTTGGCGGTTTCGTCGGTGGTGATGCTGATTTCCAGAGGGAGGTCAGGATCATGGATGGTGCCGCCGGCCAGCTGGGTGTGGCGCAGTTTCTCCATGGCGTCGGAGGCATTGGAGACCAGCTCGCGGATGAAGATTTCGCGGTCGGTGTAGAGCGAATGGATGACGATGTCCAGCAACTGCCGGACCTCCGCCTGGAACGGTTGTTGGGTGGATGGGGACATGAGGTGAGAAATGAAGAACTCCGCAATCGGGAGGTGGACGACATAGCAGAGGCCGGCTTCCTGTCAAAAGCCGCCGGGACACCGGGGGCGGCGGGCGCATGCCGTCGACGATGGCGGCGGACGCGGCGGTGGCAGGGGCGGGTGGAAAACCGGCCGGGGCAGGGCCGGCG
>JALRGF010000453.1 GCA_023253495.1 Verrucomicrobiales bacterium | reverse complement strand
AAATCCCCGCGCCGGTTCCGCTCAGCCGCCCCCCCACCCCTCCTCACGTCCCTCAGGTCCCTCACGTCCCTCAGGTCCCTCAGGTCCCTCAGGTCCCTCAGGTCCCTCACGTCCCTCACGTCCCTCACGTCCCTCACGTCCCTCACGTCCCTCACGTCCCTCAGGTCCCTCAGGTCCCTCACGTCCCTCACGTCCCTCCCACTCGACCCGGTGGCTCAGCATGGTCTCGTCCTCAAAATCAAACCACGCCCGGAAGGAACGTCCTCCGAGCATCGGGCCGAGCCAATGCCGGTCGTCCTCCCACATCTCCCCGTACGGCAGGGCGTCCAGCGGCGTCCACCGCGGGATGGCCTCGTCCGTTTCCACCGGCGTGCCGGTGAAGCGGGTGCCCACAAAAACCACGCAGTACAGTGCCAGCCCGTCGACAAACTGGAAATGCAGCTCGCCGCGCCGGACCGGGTCGTGCACGGTGATGCCCAGCTCTTCGCGCACTTCCCGCACGGCACACTCGGCGTACGTCTCGCCGGGATCGAGGCGCCCGCCCGGGCCGTTGATTTTGCCGGCACCCAGCCCGCGTTTCTTGCGGATGAGCAGAACCTGCCCGTCCTGCACCACAAACAGCAGCGTGGCCCGCATCGTCGGCTCCCAGGTTGTCCAATCAGTCATGGCCTGCCACCCTAGCGCCGTCACTCCCAAACCCGCCCGTCTTTTTTTCCGCCCTTGACCCGGAACCCGCCCCGGCGGCAATGAGAATCATGGCTGCCCGTCCCCGCTCCGCCCGCCCCCGCCCCGAGGCTCCCCCGCGCCCCGCTCTGCCGCCTGAGACCTACCGGGCATTGTTCGCCCAGAGTCCGGTGCCGACCCTGGTCTGCGACACCGAAGGCCGCTTCGTCGAGGTCAACAACGCCTTTGCCGAACTCTTCGGGTACGCCCGCCGCGAACTGGTCGGCGGCCGCGTCAGCGTGGTCACCCACCCGCTCGACCTCGCCGAACACCGCGAACGCCTCAACGGCTTCCGCGGCGGCGAGGCCGACGGATTCACCACCCGCAAACGCTACCTGACCAAGGACGGCCGCACCCTCTGGGGCGAAAGCCACGCCCGCCTCGTCCGCGACCCGGACGGCCTGCCACGCTGGATCGTCGCCCAGATCTTCGACCGCACCGAGGAACAGCTGACCGCCGAACAGGCGCGCGAGTCGGAACAACAACTCCAGGCCATCCTCGACAACTCGTCCGCCGTCATCTTCGTCAAGGACCTCCAAGGCCGTTACATCATGGTCAACCGGCGATTTGAACAGCTCCACCGGCTCGTCCGCAGCAGCGTGCTCGGCCGCACCGACCGCCAGCTCTTCGAACCCAAGGTGGCCCGCGTCTTCCGCCGCCACGACCAGGCCATCATCGGCGGCGGCCGCGAAACTCAGACCGAGGAGGACATCCTCTTCGGCAACGAACCGCGCACGTTCATCAGCCTGAAATTCCCCCTCCGCAACCTGGAGGGCGACATCGTCGCCGTGGCCGGCATGTCGACCGACATCACCCGGCGCAAACGCGCCGAAACACGCCTCAAGGTGCTCAACGAACGTCTCGTCAAAGCCAACGAGGAACTCAAAAAAACTCAGCTTCAGCTCATCCAGGCCGAAAAACTCGAGTCCATCGGCCGCCTCGCCGCCGGCGTCGCCCACGAGGTCAAAAACCCGCTCGCCCTCCTCCTCATGGGCGTCGAATACCTCGAAGGCAACGTGCCGACCGACGACGAAAACGTGCCGGTCATCCTCCGGGAAATGCGCGAGGCCATCACCCGAGCCGAAAAAATCATCGTCGGCATGGTCGACTTCTCCAGCCACCGGCAGCTCGACTGGCAGACGGTCCAGCTCAACCAGATCATCGAGGGGGCCGCCCTGCTCACCCGCCACCAGTTCACCCGCAAAAGCGTCCGGCTCAAAAAAAACCTCGACCGCACCCTGCCCCCGATCCGCGCCGACAAAACCCGCATCGAACAGGTCATCGTCAACCTCTTCATCAACGCCGTCCAGGCCGTCAAAAAAGGCGGTCGCGTCTCGGTCGCCACCTGGTCGCGCGAACTGGGCGAAGAAGACCGCCGCAACTTCGGGTCCCGCACCGCCAACCCGTTCCGCGCCGGCGACCGCGTCGTCGTCGTCGAAATCGCCGACAACGGCCCCGGCATCCCCCCGGAGGTCATGAGCAAGGTCTTCGATCCGTTCTTCACCACCAAACCGACCGGCGAAGGCACCGGCCTCGGCCTCAGCGTGACCCGCCGGATCGTCGACCTCCACGAGGGCCGGATCGAACTCGTCAACGCCCCCGAAGGCGGCGTGAAAGTCACGTTGACCTTCAAGGCGCAGGAATCAATGCTCCCGCCATCCGAGTCCGGACCGCCCGCGCCCGCGCCCACCCCCGGCCCTGCCGCGCCAACCGCCTCCACCTCACCCCTCACTCATGAAAAAAATCCTCATCGTGGACGACGAGCCCGGGTTCACCCGCCTCCTCAAACTCAACCTCGAAAAAACCGGTAAATTCACTGTCCGCGTCGTCAACGACTCCACCCAGGCCCTCGAGGCCATGCACACGTTCGGGCCCGACCTCGCGCTGCTCGACATCGTCATGCCCGACCTCGACGGTGGCGACCTCGTCGCCCAGATGAAACAGGACGCCGCCCTGAAAAAAATCCCCGTGCTCATGCTCACCGCCCTCGTGGCCCAGAGCGAAACCGGCGGCAAACCGACCGAACGCGGCGACCTCACCATGATCGCCAAACCGGTCAGCATGCCGACCCTGCTCGCCGCCATCGAGGAAAAACTCGGGAAATAAACCCCCGCCCCCCCTCCCGCCTACGCCGCCGCGGCGGCCACCGGCTCCGGAGGCTGTACGTCCGGCACCGCCGGCCCGCGCGCCTGGGCAAACCGGGTTTTCGCCCGCAACATCAGCGTGCCCATGCACAGGTCGGCCAGCGGGAACACCACATTGAAATTCTTGTGCATGTACCGATGGTGGAGCAGATGATGCCCGTTGAGGCGCCGGAAAAGCCACGAGCGCTCCAGCCGCCGCCACTTCGGCAGGTGCATGCACCAGTGGATGTATTCGTAGGTCACATAATACAACCCGAATGCCAGCAGCCCGCCGGCCGCCACCCCCCACTGGCCGGTCAGCCACGCCACCAGCCCGAACGGCGACGCCCCCATCAGAATCAGCACCGGACCGTTCCACCACGCCATCGGAATCGTCTCTTTGTCCCGGTCCTCATGCAGATGATACGTGTGGTCCGCCTTGAACACATGGTGATGCACCACCGCATGCGCCTCAAAAGCATAACGGAAACGCCCGACCGGCCGGTGCATCACGTACTTGTGCAGCCCCCACTCGAAAAATGATCCGAATACCAAGCCCGCCAACAGACCGGCCATCATCCAGAGAAAAAAATCAGTCGTCATAAAAAAAGGCCGGCTCGGCGCCGGTCCAACCGCTAAAACATTTCATCCTCCGCCGGGTTCGCCGAAACACAAGGCCAACTGCGAGCCCCCGCCACCTCCTCTGCCAGAAAGAAGAAACGGACAGGTACGCTGTTGAGGGCGGCGGAGGTGGGCTGGGTCCATCCGGTCGCCCGATTGTCGTTGGGCGTGGAGGAAAAAAAAGCCCGCCGGGATGCGGCGGGCTTTTCGGATGAGTCCGGGGGACTGGTGAGCGGGGCTACTCCGCGTCCGGTTTTTTGGCGGCGGCCTTCTTGGCGGCTTTTTTCGCCGGGGCCTTTTTGGCGGCGGGTTTTTCCTCGGTGGCGGCTTCGGCGGGTTTTTCTTCGGCCGGGGCGGCGGCGGGTTGGGCGGCCGGCTGGTCGACCCATTCGATGAAGGCGACGGGTGCGGAGTCGCTGAGGCGCTGGCCGAGTTTGGTGATGCGGGTGTAACCGCCGGCGCGGGTTTTGGCGAGCGGGGCGATGACGTCGAAGAGTTCGGTCACGACCGATTTGCTGCGGAGGAAGGCGACGGCCATGCGGCGGGCGTGGATGTCACCGCGTTTGCCGAGGGTGACCATTTTTTCCGCGAACGGGCGGACCGCCTTGGCCTTGGCCAGGGTGGTTTTGATCTGTTTGTGGGTGATGAGGTCGGCGACCAGGCCGGAGAGCAGCGCTTTGCGCTGGGCGGCGGGGCGTTGAAGTTTTTTGACTTTGCGTTGGTGTCTCATGGCGGACGATGTGTCGGGTAAAGGGTGGAAAGAAGCGGCGCCCGGGGGAATCGGGGCGCCGCGGAATCGGGATCAATCGCGCAGTTTGCCGCCGATGAGGCCCATGAGGCCGGCGCCGTCGTCGTCGTAGTCGCTGTGGAGGATCGGGCGGCTGTAGGAGGCTTCGAGCAGGGACGGGTCGAACTTCATGCCCAGGCTGAGGCCGAGTTCGGCGAGTTTGTCCTTGATTTCGTTGAGCGATTTTTTGCCGAAGTTGCGATACTTGAGCATTTCGGCCTCCGATTTCATGGCGAGCTGGCCTACGGAGGTGATATTGGCGTTGTTGAGGCAGTTGGCGGCGCGCACCGAGAGTTCGATCTCGTTGACGCTCATGTTGAGAAGCTTCTTGAGCTCGGCGTTTTCCTCGTTCTGGGATTCCGGCGCCTGGTCGAACTCGATCTGGTTGTCGTCGTAGTTGACGAAGACGTCGAGGTGATGGCGCAGGATGGCGGCCGACTGCAGGAGGGCGTCGCTCGGGCTGATGCGGCCGTCGGTCCAGACGTCGAGCACCAGCTTGTCATAGTCGGTGTTCTGTCCGACGCGGGTGTTTTCGACGGCGTACTTGACGCGGGTGACCGGGCTGTAGATCGAGTCGATCGGGATGACGCCGATGGGGGTGTCCGGGCGCTTATTTT
>JALRGF010000382.1 GCA_023253495.1 Verrucomicrobiales bacterium | reverse complement strand
TCGGATTCGATCTGCGGCTACTGGACGATCATAACTGACTGCTGGGTCAGTTAGAGTAGCAGTTGACCCCATGGAAAACGAAGTACGAGAGGAACAGCAGCCCAAGCGCCGGATGCCCGCCTCGGACCGCCGCGAGGGGATCCTCGAGGCAGCCCGTCTTGCCTTCTCCGAGGCCGGATACAGAGACGTCTCGTTGAAGTCGATCGCCACTCGTGCGGGTGTGTCCAAGGCGGAGGCGCGCCAGCGGCTGGCCCTGCTGAGTGGCGAATCCAGCACTCCGCAGACAAGCGCGGAACTGGCCGCTCTCGCCGGCCAGATGCCGAAGGACCCGTTGCTTCGGACGCGGCTCGCCGAGGCGCTGGAAAAGGAAAACAAGTTCACCGAAGCCGCCGCCGCGTATGAAACCGCACTCACCCTGAACCCGGAGCTGGCTCCGGCCGCCCTCAAGCTCGCGGAGCTGCACGACGGCCCGCTGAATGACCCGGCGAAGGCGCTGGCATTCGCGAGGAAGGCGAGGGATCTGGCTCCGTCCGACCCCGTGGTCGCCGGAGTGCTCGGCGGCCTGGCGTACCGCAGCGGCGAGCACCAGTGGTCCTATGACCTTCTGACCGAGGCCTCGCGGGCGGCCCACCGGCCGGCCCGCGTGCTGCTGGATCTCGGGCGGGCGGCCTACAGCCTGGGGCGCCTCACCGAGGCGCGCGTCGCCATGGAAAACGCCCTGCAGGCCTCGCCGGCGCCGGATCCGCAGGCCAGCGCCGAAGCCCGGACGTTCCTCGCATTGACCGCGGTGCCGGCTCCGGCCGAAGCGCTCGCACAGCAGACGCTGGCCGGGGACGCGGACAACGTGCCGGCCCTGATGGTGGTGGCCGACGCCCGGTTCCGGGGCGGTGACACCGCCGCCGCGGTGGCCACCTGGGAGAAGGTGCTGGGGCTGTTTCCGGAATCCGCGCTGGCCCGCAAATACCTCGCCATCGCCCTGGTCCGGGATCCGGCCGCCCGCTCCCGGGCCTACGACCTCGCCTTCAAGGCCCGCGAGACTCTGCCGGACGATCCGGAGCTGACCGAAGCCTTCGCGGTGCTCGTCCATCACCGCAACGACCACCAGTACGCCGTCGACTTGTTCCTGCAGGCGGCCGCCAAGCGGCCGTTGGCAGCCACCAGTCTCTATTGCCTCGGAGTTTCCCAGCTCGCGCTGGGCGACACCGATGCCGGGCGCACCAGCCTCACCCGTGCCGTGGCGGCCGGCCTCAACGGCACGGAAGCGGAACAGGCAGCCAAACTGCTCCAGTGATGAGCGGCGCCCCCTGAAGATTCGGGCGCGCCGCCCGGCGAGGTCGCAGTCATGCGCTCCGGGCCCGACAGGAACGCCGGACCCGGCAGAAATACGGACAGGTCACCTCACCTGTCCGTTTTTTTGCGCCCGGAGTTGGTGTTGCCTTGTTCGGGCCATGGCGTGATGTGAATATCCCGTGGGCCATCGCATGGGCAGGGCGGACAAGGGGGAGAGCAGCCAAAAAAACCCCTGAGTGGGGGCAGCGTCCCGATTATCGTGGACGGAGCTTCCCGTCTTACCCCGACCCGCACGCCCCACACATCGTAGCTCCCCTGAAGATGGGTCGGCGCCTTGTCGACGGAGCCCGTTCCTCCGACTCAAAAAAAATGGGCGAAGCCCTGAGGCTTCGCCCATCGGAATGCTCTGAACCGGATCAGGCCTTGACAGCCTTCATGCGGCGGCGGGCGCCTTCAACGCCGAGCAGGGCGAGGCCGAGCAGGGCGATGGCGGAACCACCTTCCGGAACGTCAACGCCGCTCGAGAAGGTGAAGCGGTTGCCACCGAGATTCGGCGGCTGGAGGGAGAGGTACCAGCGGCCTGGGGTATCCTCGAAGCCGGTGATCTTGGCGATGCCGGTGCCATCGAGGACGATGCCGGTCGGGGCTTGGCTATCAACTTCGACCGAGAGCAGGTCGAACGAATAGGTGGTGCCGCCGATGGAGAACGTCCACAGGGGGGAGACCGGCGTGGTGGCCGGGCTCCAGTTGAACGGGGTGAAGGTCGCCGAGGTGCCATCCGTGCCGGCGTAGGAGCCGGTGCCGAAGAGCACGCTGGTGCCCGTGAAGGCGGTGATCCCGGTGGCGGTGGTCAGGCCCCCGTTAAGGGTGGCACCACCCGAGAAGGTGACGGCACCATTGATGGTGGCGGCTTCCGCCGCCGGAGCGCTCAGGAGACCGGCCGCGACGGCGAGAGCTCCAGCGAGTTTGAGGAACGTTTTTTTCATGGTTCTTTGTAGTTGGTTCTGTGTTTGGAGCAGTCGGTGTGACTGCCACAAAGGATGAAGCAGGTCGCGTGCCAACATGGGTAAGCGTATTCTTAGAATCTTCATCAACAACATGTTATGAATGAATAAATGTTTCTGATCCCGCGCCGACAACCTCCCGGCGGTGGAGTGAACGGCTGCGGTGTAAAATTTCCCGACGCTTCATCTCCTGTTTTCCCTTAAAAAGTCCATAAAACACGCACAATCAACGCGCGGCAGACAAAAAGACCCCTGTAAACCCGGCCGACAGTCTCGGGAAGTCAAGGGCGGCCCGGTGGGACGTGTGGGGTGCGGGACCAGGCTGGTGGCCGGTGCGCTTCGCGGTGCATTCCACCGGGTGGCCGGTGATCCTTGAAAGGAAAACGAAGCCCCATAGGGGCTCGAAGGCTCAGGGAATGGCGAGAGCGCACCGCCCCCCGCCAGGTGAAGGCCGGATTTTTCGCCACGTGCTCACTCTGCGCGCTCTCCGCGTGGTTCGTGGTTCCGGTAAAGGGTGGAGAGGGTATGGGGGCCGGCGCCAGAAGGCGCGAAGCGGGCGGCCGATCCGCGGGCGCACGGACTCAAGGAACCCCATGGGGGGGCGGGGGCATGTGCGGCGGCAGCAGACCGCGGCGGGCGTGCTGCCCCCTGCGGAGGCTCTTCACCTTGCCAAGTGGCCGGAGTGTCCGGGGAACGGGGTCCCCCGACCAACCCGATCTCTGTGCAGGCCACGGAGGTTTTCGGGCTGCGCTGTGCTCTAGGCCGACTTGGGCGCCGTTTTGGCGGCGATCGCCTTGGCGCCGGCGCCGACCGACGATTTGCCCATGAAGGTGGCTCCTTCCTCAATGGCCATGGTGCCGGCGACGATATCACCTTCGAGGACGGCATTGGACTTGAGTTCGCAGCGGTCGGTCACGGTGATGTTCCCCTGGACCTTGCCGAAGACGACGACCGATTTGGTGCGCACTTCACCGCTGACGAAGGCATTTTCGCCGATGGTCAGAGATCCGTCCGAGGTCACCTCGCCTTCGATCTTGCCGTCGATGATGAGATCATTGCTGAATTTGAGCGTGCCCTTGATTTCGACGTCGCTGCTGAGGATGTTCTTGCTGGAACTCATGGTCCGGGTGGTCGTGGCTGGTGTGGTGGTGACTGGTTTGGGCGCGGGAGCCGCGGGATAATTCAGCGCGGAAGGAGCTGGCGCGACGGGGGCGGCCGGGGGCACGACCGGAGAGGGCGGCGCGACGGGCGCCGTGGGGGTCGAGGGTGATTTCTGTCCGATAATTTGCTTGAGCACAGATTTAACTAAGACGCCCCCCCTGTTTTTGTCAATCCGGCGCGCCGATCAGCGGCCGT
>JALRGF010000349.1 GCA_023253495.1 Verrucomicrobiales bacterium | reverse complement strand
GCACCGCTGATTTCCGAAAGGCGCACGCCATCGGGCAGCGGGCCATCGGGGAAATTCGGCGCGCCCGGGGTGCCGCCGGTCTGGCGGCTGGCGGACCAGGCGTCCGGGCCGGGGTCGGCCGCGCCGGCGCGGCGGCGCGCGAGGGTGGCCCCGGAGCCATCGGGTCCGGACGGCCATCGGCCGGCGTCCTCGTAGGCGAGGGTGTCCATGACGCGGCCGGACGCGCTGAGCAGCCGGATTTCCTCCCCGCTGTTGGCGAGCCGTCCGACCCATGGACCGACGGCGCCCGGGGTGGCAGCGGGGGTTGCGGCGACGACGAGGTGGCCGCCGGCGGGAATGCGGGTGCCCTCGGGAAAGGGGAAGTTCACGCCGCCGCTCAGTCGCCAGCCGGTGAGGTCCATGTCCACGGCCATCAGGTTGGCCAGTTCGATCCATTCCTCGTCACCGGTAGCGGTGGCCGGGTGGTACATCACCTCGTTGATCACGGTGGTGGTGTCCGAGGCGGCGAGCGGCAGGAGCGCGGCGGCGGCGAGCGCGGCCCCCCACGAGGCGGCACGGCGGCGGATGGCACCGCGGGCACCGGAGCGGGCGGGCGAAAGATGGATGAATGTCATGCGGGTTGGGGGTCGCAGGCCGGGGCAGCACTCTCGGGTGACCGATCTGCGGTGAGGATACCCACGTCACAGGCGGTGGTCGATTTCTCTTTCCGCCGAGCGGAAGCCAGCCAACGCGATACCAGCCATCGACCCGACGACCACGATCCGGGGCCGCGGCGCCCTCCACCGGACTGGGATCCGCGGGCGGGACGGTGGTGTGACTGGTACCGCCCGCCCGTGAGGGTGTGATCCGACGGAGAGCCTACGGCTGCCGCACCGAGCGATAATGCAGTTTCGGCTGACCGACGATCGAATAGAGCCGCGAAACCTTCAGTCCGCGGCCGCTGATGTCCTTTTCCACCGGTGTCCAGGTCACCAGGTCCGGCGAACTTTCGATGGTGTATTTCCGGCCTTTGGCCGCCCAGAAACTGAATTCCACGGCGGTGCGCAGGTCGGTGACTGATTCCGGGGTGCTCGCCGGATTGTTCGGGTCGGTGCCGACTTCGTTTTCCACGGTGTCGTCAAAGCCGTCGCCGTCCTTGTCCGGATCGATCACGGTACTGGCATAGAGTTCGATTTCGTCGATGGCGGTGCCGCCGGCCCCCACGCCGGTGCCGGGCACGATGATGCGGAAACCGGTCGCCTGGATACCGCCGGCCCCAGCGGCGATTTCGTATTCGTGACGGAGGTAGGCGGTGAACCCGCCGCCTGGCTCTTCGTCTTCGTTGCCAAGATATTCGAGGGTGCCGATCGTCTGCCACCCGGTGGCCGCGTCTCCGGTGTCCGCCAGTGACCCGTCCGGCGAGCCGACGCGGGTGATCTGGATGGTGTAGAGGCCGAGCGAGCGGTCATTGAGCTGGCCGCCGCAGCAGTCGGTGCCGGGCGAGCTGTCGTCGAACGCTCCGTTGCCATTGTCGCGGCCGAAGGCGAAACTCGTCAGGGTGGCCAGTCCGGGCAATCGGATGGCGGCGTAGGCCGGCGGTGCCGCCCCGTCCCCGCCGATCCAGCTGTTGGCATTGCCGTAAAGGCCATCGTTGATGTTGGCGGTGACGTGATAGGGAATGCCCAGTTGAGGTCCCAGTTCGCTGGAGGTGAAGGCCACGGAGCCGACACCGGAGGCGAGGTTCGTCGGGGCCGGGGCCGGACTTTCGGCGTTGAAGCCGTCGCCGTGCGCGAGGCACTCGCCTTCCTCAGCGGCACCGGCGACCTCGTGCAGGCCGTGCAGGACGGCGTCGCCAAACTCTGGCTGCCGGCGCTGCGCACCGCCGAG
>JALRGF010000187.1 GCA_023253495.1 Verrucomicrobiales bacterium | reverse complement strand
GACCAGACCGATCATCGGGGTGGTCACGCCGATGACCGAAAGATAACTCAGGAAGGTGGAAATGCCCGACTGCTCCTTGCCCAGCTGCTGGAACATGGCTTCTTCGGTCAGCGCCTTGCCTTCACCGAGCATGCTCAGACCGACGCGCAACGTGTTGGTGAGCGGAGACGGGTTGTTTTTGCAGTAGTCATAGGCGCCGATGTAGTCGCCGGCCCGGAAAAGGCTCTTGACCTGTTCCTCGTGCACGGCCGGCGCCATCTTTTTGATCGATGTGCGGTTGGCGCCTTCCCAGCACAGGTAGGCGGTGCCGATCGAACACAGCAGGATCGGGTACATGACCCAGCCGCCCTCGTGAAAATGGTCCATCAGCGTTTTGCGGACGACGGGGGCGTCGGCTGCCGGGGATGCGGCCTGAGCGAGCGCCGGCGCGGCGAAAACGACCAGAACGAACGTTCCGGCCGCGATCAGGGCGAGGCGTTTGGTGATGGTGTGCAGCGGGCTCGTCGGGGTCATTGGGATGCGTCAGTGGCGGTTGAAGTGATGCCGAGGGTTTTTTCGACCTCGGACAGAAGTTTCCTGGCCTCCTGGCCAGCCGGGCTGGTGCCCTGTTCCTTGATGAGGGTGCCGAGCACGCGGCGGGCTGCGGGCAGGTCCTCCAGGGCAACGTGGCAGCGGGCGGCGCCCAGCCGGGCGTACGCCATGGGCACGGGCAGGGCTGGATAAAATACCGGTACGCGCAGAAAAGCGATGAGGGCTTCCGCCGGCTCGTTGACCGCGGAGCGGTGCTGGCCGGTGAAGAGCCAGGCGTCCGCCAGGGTTTCCGGGTCGCGGGCGTTCAGAATGAGCGCGCGCAGGGCTTCCAGCGCCTGGCGCGGGTCGCCGGCCAGTCCGGTGAGGTGAGCCAGGAATACCTGGGCGCGCCGCTGGGAGACCGGATCCGTGGTGTCGGCGGCAATCGCCTTCATCGCTTCCTCAAGCTCCTTGGTGCGGCGCTGGGAAAGCAGGATATGCGCCCGGAGGAATTCTCCTTCCAGCCACCACTCGCGGCCGCCCGGGATTTTTTTGAGCGGATCAAGTTCGACCCGCATCTTGCCCATCGTCTGCAGCGTCTTGATGTTTTCCCCCGCGGCGAGGGCCGCGTACGCCTCGGTGAGGATCGCGGGCTGGGGCATGTCGACCCGCTCGACCGTGGCCGCTTCGACGACCCGCGCGGCCCCGCCGCCTTCCGGGGTGAGCGACAGGCGTGTCGCTCCCTGCAGCGACAGGGCGGTGGCGCGCACGCTGGAGCCGTCGCGCAAGGTCACAGTGATCTGGGCGCGGGCGGCGCCGGCCAGGGCGAGGGCCAGCGAAAGGCCGGCGGTCAGGGCGATGGACGGGCGAGGCATCATGCTCAGTCGGCTCCCCAGGATTTGAGCTTCTCGCGAGCGGCGTCGCGGTGGCGTTGCGGGATTTTTTCGTTGCGCAGCAGTTCCTGCAGGTGGCCGACGGCCTCCTTGCGCAGGCCGAGCTGGTCGAAGGCGGTGGCCGCCTGGAGGTAGGCGCGGCCGCAGACGTCGGCGTAGCGGGCGTACCCGGCGAAGACGCGCTGGTAATTGGCGATGGCCTCACGGAAGCGGCCTTGGCGGAACTCGATTTCGCCGAGGTTGAAGATCGATTCCGGAGTGAGTTCGCCGCGCCATTCCCGGGTGGAGGCGACCTGCTCGAAGAGGGTTTTGGCCTCGCCGAACTTATTGAGGGCGAGCAGGGTTTTGGCCTGGCCGAAGACGGCTTCGCGCATCCGGGCGGTGGCCCCGGCCACATCAATGGCTTCCTTGAACCATTGATAAGCTGCCTGCGGGTTGTTGCGGACATAGGCGACTTCGCCCTGAGCCACGTAGCCAAGCTCAATGAACTCGCTCTTCGGGAAGCTGGACAGCAATTCCTTGGAGAGAGCGTCGGCGCGGTCGATTTCTTCGGTGCGTTTGACGTCGTCCCCAGTGATGCGCGCGGCATCGGCCTTGGCGAGGCAGTGCTCGGCCAGCTGTCCGAGCAGGTAGGCGCTGAGCGCCGCCGGCTCGAAGCTGCCGAGCTGATCATAGTACGTGTCGCGCAGTTTGGGGTCGTTCCGGGCCTGGGCGAGCAGGGCTTTGGCCAGGAACAGGCGGGCGGTGGCAGTACGGTTGCCGCTCACTTCCTCACCGCCAATGAGGGCTTCCAATTCCTCCTCCGGGGAAAGGGCGGGCGCGGGCGCGGGCGCGGCGGCAGCAGCGGCAGGCTCGTTGGGGGCGGTCGGGACCGCGGAGTCGGCGGCGGGAGAACCGGAGGCCGCCGCGGTGGCGGGGTCGGCGGCGGCGGCAGCGGCGACCAAGGGGGCGGAGCGTTTCCGCTTGGCGAGCAGGCGCACCAGCTCATTGATCATCATTTCCACGCCGTCCTTGCGGGGCTGGCTCATGTACGCCTTGATTTCGGTGGCGTAGAACTGCTTGGCTTCCTCATCCTTGCGCTGGCGGGAAAGGGAGCGGCCGATCCAGTATTTGGCAGTGGCGGCGCTCGGATGATCCGGCTGGATGCGGACGAATTCGTTCAGGGTGGTATTCACCTTGTCCCATTCGCTGTTTTTCTGCCAGAGTTTGATGGCCTCGAACAGGCTGTAGTTCTGTGACTCCTCGTTGCGGGCCGCCTTGAAGGCGGTGAGGTAGGCTTCGGCGGCTTCGTTGTCGTGGTTCTTCTGGCCGGGCAGCTCGCTCAGCCCGGCAAAGGCGTCTCCGCGCAGGGCGAGCACGTCACCGAGCTGCGCCGCGTCGGGATAGCGGGTCTCAAACTGCCGGGTCTGATCGATGATCTGGTTGTAGACTTTGCCCGATTTGTCATTCACCGCGGCGGCAAAATAGCAGACCATCAGACGGTAAAGCGCGTCGGTGAGGAACGGGCTTTCCGGGTTCTTGGCGATGAACGCGTCGAACTCCCCGACGGCCTCCTTGTATTTGCCGTCGAAGACAAGGCAGAGCGGCATGCGGTAGCCGACCTCGGCCGCCAGAGGGCTCTCCGGAAACGCTTTGAGGAATGCCTCGTAGTCGGCCCGCGCCTCCGGGTAAAATCCCATGTCAAAGCGGGCATTGGCAATCAGGTAGGCCACCTCCTCCTTGTACTTGGTCTCGGGATTGGCCTTGAGCAGCTCGGTGAGCAGCGTGACCGCCTTTTCCGGGTCCTCTCCCTCCAGAGCGGTGACCCCTTTCAGGTACCGGATTTCCTCCAGGCGCTCGCTCTGGGGGAAATCCGCGAGGAAACGGTCGCCCATTTCCTGGGATTTCTTGAATTGACCGACCTCGGCAAAGGTGACCATGAGCGCGTACAGGGCGTTTTCGCTGTCGGGCCCCTGCGGATAGCGCAGCAGCAGCTCGTCGTACGCGGCGATTGATTCCCACTTCTGGCCGTTGTCGTAATACGCCTTGCCGAGGCGCAACAGCACCGCCGGCAGGGTGTCCGGAGCCTTGTCAAAGTCTTCGCGGCTCTTGCGGATTTCCGAGAGCAGGACTTCAAAGCGGGTGGCGTCGCTGAGCGCCTCGCCAGCGCGGTCGGGAGCGGTCTGGGCCTGCCGGCGGCGGGAGGCGACGAGGCGGGCCAGCTGGTCGATCTGGCGGTCCTGCAGCGCCAGCACGGAGTCCTTGTTCTGGAGCAGGCGGTAGATGGCGAGCGCCTCCTCCTGTTTTTTGTTGTTGAGCAGGGAGTCGCCGATGATGATGACCGCCTCGTTGAAGCTGGCGACGTTGGGGAGAAACCGCAGCTGGCCGGACAGCTGGGTCATCAGGTCGACGGATTTCGGGGCATCCTGCTGTTCGGCGGCGAGCACGGCGAGCTGCAGGGCGCCGCGGGCGGAATTGCCGGAGCGGATGCCGCCTTCGACAAGACGGCCGAGCGGTTCGGCGGCCTCGCTGGCCTTGCCGGTTTTGCGCAGGGCCTCGGCCTGCAGGAGCAAGCTGTCTTCGCGGAAGCGCGGGGTTTTTTCGGCCAGCTTGAATCCTTCGAGGGCCTTGGCGTGGTCGCCATTGAAATACAGGGCCTGGGCGAGAAAGAACTGGACTTCGGGAACAAGGCGGGAGTTCGGGAACCGCTTGAGCAGTTCGCTCATTTTTTCGGCGGCTTCCTTGTACTGCTTGGAATTGAAATAGGCGGCGCCGAGGCCGTAGTACACGCCGTCCAGGGTGTTCAGGATGGCTGGTTCTTTGGAGTCTTTGGCGGCGTCCAGGTAATTCTGGAACCCGCCGATGGCTTTGGCGTAGTCGCCATTCTGCAGGGCGCGCTGGGCGGTGTTGAAAAGGCCCCCCAGTCCGCCGCCCTGGGCATGGGCGGACGGCGCCGCGACCAGCTCGAAGGCAACCAACGCAAGAATCAGGAGCGATGCCGTTTTTTTCAAGGGGTTCGGGGAAAAAGTGACGAACGGGGTGATCTTCGGTAGACACAAATCAGACGCCGGCAACGAAAATTGCATCGCCGACGAGGAACGGATCTCCGGCGACGACGACGCGCCTGATGTACAAAGTCGCATCCATAGGCGATGTTGCCTCCCGCAGTCCACCCGGAAACTGGGTCGGTACGGAATTTTCCCGGAACGCGCGGGGCTCCGGTCGTCTTAGAACAATGCCGGGGAACGCAAAGCCCGGGTCGGCACGATGGCAGGGGCGGGCGATGGCACCCGGGCACGAAAAATCTTGTGCCGCCGGTGTCCGGGCAGGCGCATCCACGGTCGCAATCGCCGCCATCACGGGTATGAGTGGCCGCATGGCCTCATCGACACCTCATCCTCCGCCGGGACGCGGCGTCTCGGCTCTGCCGGGTTGCTACATTTTCCTGCTGGGAGCCGCTCTGCTGGTCGGCGCCGGCATCTGGGGGGTATACACGTTTCTGCGGCAGGCCGATGAACTGAAAGCGTTCACCGATACCCAGCCGTCGCCTCTGGCGGTCGACTCCCCGCCCGCCGGGGCGGTGGACGCCTTGCGCGGCCGGCTGGTGGCTTTTGCCGATGCGGGAGCGGCCGGGAAGCCGGCGGAACTGGTGCTGACGCGCGAGGACCTGAACATGATCCTCGCGGGATTCCCGCGCCTCGCCGACGTCCGATCCCTGGTGCGCGTGCGCCAGCTGGGGCCCGACGCCACGTTCACCGCCGATGTCCGCTTTCCCATGAATGCGCTTCCCGGTCACCGCCGGTACCTCAACGGCGAGATGGACGGTCGCTTCGGCCTTCACCCGGAAGCCGGTCTGTTCGTCAGCGTCATCGACGTCCGCGTCCCCGGCCGCAAGGTGCCGGCCGGCTTCCTCGAGGTCTATCAGCGCGGCATCATCCCGGGAAAAAACTTCGGTTTTCTCGACGAAATGCTGATCCGCAATTTCCGCGACGACCCCGTTTTCGCCGCCCCCCTCCGCCGCATCGCCTCCCTGAAATCAGGCGACGGCACGCTCATCCTGTCCACCGCCGCGACACCCGCGCCTCCGGCCGGCGGCGGGCCCGGGAAGGCCGGCGCTCCGCAAGGGAGCGGGGAATAAGCGTTTGAATCAGAAGGGCGGCGTGGTAATCATGGATGCTGAAATAGTTCCCATTTCTCTTTTTGTCATGAAGCCATTTGTCCGTTGTGTCGTGGTCGGTGGTCTCTCGCTGGCCGGCTGGCTGGCCGCGTCGGCTGAGGAGCCCGCCCCGGTCACGGAGACCGCCACCGGGAATACGAGCGCGCCGCCGCCGGCATCCGTCCCGGCCACCCCACCCACCCCGGAGGAGCAGGTCGCCGAAGCGCAGCGCAAAGAGATTGCCCGGCTGAGCCTGGAGCGCGACCGGCTGACCGCGGAAAACCTGATCGCGCGGGCCAAACTCGAAAAGGAACTGGCCGACCGCCGCGCCGAGATGGAGCGGGAGAAACTGCGCTTGGATGAACAGAAGCAGGAAGAGGAAACCCGGCTGGCCGACCAACGGCGGAAGCTGGAATCCCAGCTCCTCGATCTCCGTCTGGAGAACGAGCGACTCGTCCTCGAAAGTTCGGTAGCCAAGGCCAAGGCCGAAATCCAGCAGACCGAACAGCGGATGAAGGAGGCCGAAGCGCGCGCCCAGATCGCCGCACTCCAGGCCGGCATGGAAAAGCAGGAAATCGAACTGACCGCCAACAATTACGCCAATACCAAAGCCCAGCGCCTGGAAAATCCGCATCAGGGAGACGCCCTCATCATCAGTGACCGGCGCATCGCCCTGAACGGCCCGATTTCCTCGGAAACGGCCGACTCGATCTCCTCCCGCATCAACTATTTCAACAACAAGGACGCCTCGCTGCCGATCTTCATCGTCATCGACAACTCGCCCGGTGGCTCGGTTATGGCCGGCTACAACATCCTCAAGAGCATGGAGTCCAGCGAGGCGCCGGTCTACGTGGTCGTCAAATCGTTCGCTGCCAGCATGGCCGCCTGCATCGCCACCTGCGCCGACAAATCGTTCGCCTACCCCAACGCCGTCATCCTCCACCACCAGATCAGCAGCGGATCGTTCGGCAACCTCACCCTCCAGCGCGAAAACCTCAAGGAAATCGAGGAATGGTGGCGCCGTCTCGCCGAACCCGTCGCCCGGAAAATGGGCCTCGGCACCGAAGACTTCATCAAGCGGATGTACGAGAAGGCCAGCAGCGGTGATTGGTCGGAGTTCGGCGACGAGGCCGCCGCCCTCAAATGGGTCGATCACGTGGTCAAGGAAATCCGCGAAACCGCCCTGGTGAAAAATCCCGACGCCGCCCGCCCTGCCCCGCCCGCGACCCCGGCCATTCCCCTTCCGCGCCCGCAGACGGAACTGGAATCGACCATCTCCAGTCAGCCGGCCCTGCCGGAGTCAGTCGACGACAAGGGCCAGCCATTCATGCGCCTGCCACGGCTCGCTCCGAAGGATTTTTATTACCTGTACAACCCGGACGGCTACTACCGGCTCTGACCGCTCCCGACGGGCTTTCAAATTCCGAGGTTGCCCAGATGGGTGGCCAGGCGGCTGACCAGGGAGGTAATTTCGGGATGGGAGGCCTCCAGCTCCTCCACCGATTCGCGGAGGCGGGCCAGCCCATGGGTTTCCGCCGGGGGACTCTCAGCCGGGGTCTCCGGGTGCGCCCTCAGCTCCTCCTCCATCGACTGCAGGTGCGCAAGGAGATCCGCGCGCGTCGGCTCGGGAAGCGTGGCCGACTTGGTCACCGAAGTCCTGAGCTGTTCAAGAAGCTGATCAATCATGACGCTTATCCTACTGGCCGGCGGCCGCCACACAACCGGCAAAGCACCGGTGGAATACCGCCCAGGTGAGGAAAAGGCGGAAACGATGTGGAGCGCGACCGGCGCGGCCAGCTTCCAGGGACCCATGCCGCAAGCGTGGGGCGGGGGGCAGAATGGCGGTGTGGATGGCACTTGATCGCGGGACAGGTAAACAGTCTAGGGTGCCGAGGGTGCCGAAACGAGGAAGGGACAGGTAAGCTGTCATGCTGCCCTGCTGCCCGCAGCGATGGAGGGACAGGTACCCTGTCGAGGGCGCTGAATGGCCACAATGTCTACAGGGTTTGTCGGGATTTGGGAAGCGAGGGAGGGGCAGGTAATCGGCGCCGGCCCTTAGAGGAATTGACGGGAGGACAGGTAAGCTGTGCTGGCTGCCGGCGGTCATTTCCTGGCTTCCTCAGCGGCGTGAGCTCCCAGCTCCCGCCATTCCTGCTCGCGCGGCAACAGCTGCCGAACGCCGTTTTTCCAGCCGTGGCCTTCGGCCCGCTTGACGGTTGCGGAGAGGACGAGGGCGACTTCCGGCCACGGTGCGCCCTCCAGGCTGAGCCGCTGGAGCACTGGCCGGCCGGAACGCACGGTCACGCTGGTGTTTAGGCCACCTGTGAGGGGTGCGACGTCCCCAGGTGCCACCTGATAGCCGAATCTCAGATCAACGGAGAGGTCAACGGTGGCTCCATCAACCCCGAGGATAGCCTCAGCCTGAAGCGAAAGGCCTGGCCCGAGAGGAGCGGGGGCTTGTGTCGCGCCGGTTCCCTCTGCCGTTGGCGGCGCGTGGATGGGCTTGGCCGATTCCGCGCCGTCAAGGCGGCCTTGGCCGAGAGAGGCGCGCTGGCCCGACTTGGTGAGGATCAAGGCGCGGGCGACGATGCGGACGCGGTCGGTGGCCAGCGACTCCGCCGCCGTGCGGGCATCCTCCGATTCGGCAAGCGTCCGGTAGGCTCCGGGGTCCGTCAGTCCGATCAGGAGAACCTCGATTTCAATGTTTTGAGTCGGGGAGGGCCGCACCCCCTGCATGAGTTCATCGACCAGCTCCGCGGCCTCGCGTGAACAACGGACATACAGCCGTCCCTCTTCTTTGTGGAGGAATGCCACGTCCTCAGTGTGATCCCAAGGAATCCCGGCGGCGACCAACACCGGGGAGGCATCCTCAACTCACCCGACTTCAAAGAATCCCAGGTTTTCCTTCCAGATCGCGGGTGGGGGAGGCGACGGTTGGGGCGGCGGGTCGCCACCCGACGCAAACGGGTCGCCGGAGGACTCTGTCCCCAGCAGATCCATAAAGTCCACCGGCGCCCAGAATGTCCAATAGACGTGTTGCGGATGGGCAGGAGGATCGGCCGCTCGTGCCAGGGCCCACCCATGGACAGCCCCTGATAGAATCAAGGGCGTCAGGAACCGGCACAAAAGCCGCAGGCTAAAACAATGGTTATTGGGACTCATAAACAACAGGCAGATCGAGAAATAGCGACAAAGGGACAGGTATACTATCGAGGGCGCTGAATGATGACTAGACTACGGGCTTTGTCGGGATTTGGGATTAAGGAATAGCCGGGTGACCAAGATCAGTCTTCCCGGTAGCGGGCTTTGAGGCGCCACCAGCGGGTGGTAGCAGCGGCGGTCGTGAGGGTGACTATTTCGTGGGTGGTTCCGGAAGCGAGGATTTCCGGGGTGCCGGATTCTTCGGTCCACGAGCTCATATCGCCGCTGGACTCGACGACCACGGTGAGGCGGGGATCGGGCAGGGGGCGGACGAAGGTGAACGTATGGCTTGTCGCATTCGTGGCCATGGAGGCGGGGACCAGCTGGGGCATGGTGGCGAGGGAAATCTCATTGGCGTCGCTGCGGGAGATCCGGTACGGAAGGACCACCGGCTTGGTGAAGGAGGCCCCGTTGTAGGAGCCGATGACGAGCAGGTCGTCCTGAAACGCCACTGAGTGCGCGAAGGGGACGGGCAGGACCCGGCGGGAGACCCAGAGCCCCTCGGACTGCTGCAGCACATGCACCCGGGCGCTGCTGCCGCGGTTCCGCCCGCTGACATCATGACCGGCTTCCACCACGGCCATCAGATCGCCGTGGAGCGCAACGTCACGGCCGAACCACCCGGAAAAATCGGGCACCGGCGGCGTCCATTCCGTTTCGCGCTGCCACGCGTCGGCGGAGTAGGCCCACAGCTCAGCGCGTCCGGCGAGCGGGAGGGTGGACGAATCGTCGGGGGCGCCGACGAGCAGCCGCTGGCCGGAGAAAGCAAGACCGCGTCCGAACTGATCGTACGTCCGGTGTTCGACGGTCGGCGGGGAAACGCTGATTTCGGAGCCGTCGGCTGCGGCCACCCAGATTTCCCCGCTCAGCGTGCCGATATAGAACCGCCCGTTGAAAACCTCGAGACTGGTGGGATTGGCCGGCAGACCGGTGATATCGAGGGGGGTGTATGTCGGGCTGGAAGAGGCTGGATTGGTGATCTGCTGGATCGTGCGGTTGGTCAGCACAAAGACCTCTGTTTCGGTGACGGCGAATCCCTGAATCCGGTTCCGGAGGATCCGTGAGGATTTGCCGTCGAACACCGCAAGGGCGGATTCCGCCGACGGCGGAAACCCCGGGTTGCTCCCCGTCATCCCGAGCATGAGGGAGGTATTGGACATCGGGTCGTGAAACGTTGTCGAGTGGCTGAAGTTGGGAATGGTGATGCGGGCGGTGAATGCGCCATCCCGGTAGGTGCCGCCCCCGCTGAAGACCGTTCCGTCGAAAGTATGCAGCCACTGCAGCCGGTTGTTGATGTTGCCGCCCACCAGACTCCACGTCCGGCCCTCATCCACGCTGTGATGGAGTCCGTTGGCCCCGCAGAACAGCCCTTCCGGTGATTTCACGAAATCGAAGACGTGCAGCTGCTCCATCGCCGCACTCTGCAGCCAGCGTCCGTCCGGCCCGCAATAGCTGTAGTCATGGAAATCCTCGTGGTGAATCGGGTCGCAATGCGGAATGTAAAGCGTGCCATCGATTTCCCGCATCATCCCGATCGAGTCGCTGGAAACAGAATGCTCGACAGCCAGTAGATTGGTCGCCGGATCATAGGAAACCAAGGTCGTGGCCGTATAAGCTTCCCAGTCGCCGTACCCGAAGTACACCCGGTCACGCAGGGCGCGGGCGCTGTGGACCGCTGGAAAGGCGGTGCTCTTTGAGGTCGGGTGGTCGGCCAGTTTGAGCGCCGTGCCGGCATCCGCTGATGCCGCCAGCGAGGCGGTCAGTAAAGCCGCTGCCAGCACTGCCGGAGAGCACGAAATCGGAATAAACATGTGGGGTGCGGGCTGTCGCCGTTCAGCTTCGGAGGCTCCTCTCGGGGGTGAGGTGTGTCAGGATCTGGCGTTCAGCTTGTGGGAGACGAAATCGGTGCCGGCGACGTGCCCGGTCACCATGGTATGGGAGTTTCCCTTGGGGAATTCAATTCGTTTGGTGTGGGTTTCCCGGGCGAAGGAGGGGTCGGCCGAAGCTGCGAGCAGGATAGCGGCGAAGAAGCGGAAGAATTTCATGGTCGTGTTGTGCCGAGCCGGGGAGAGTGCCGGTCGCGGCTTCATTCAACCATGCTGGCGGCCCAGGCCGGCTGACCGTTGCGGATTTCGTAGGCGAAGACGCGACCGAGCTCGGAGCCGTTGCGGCTATTGAAGAGTTGGACCGTGGCCGGCCCGTGATTGCCGCGGGATTTGACCACGATCTGTTCCTGTTCGCTGGCCCAGCGCGTCTCCTCCACGTTGGGAAGAGCGGTTGGAAAGGAGCTGACGATGCTCCCTCCCTCGCGAATCACGGCCGATCCCCCCTCGATCTCGACCGTCAGGGGCTGTCCATGGGAGGGAGAGGGTGGCGGAAGCGGGAGCTGGCCGGCCGTTGCGGGCGGGTGCGCAGGGGCCTCGGGAGCCTCCTCGACCACGACGCACTGGACGAGGGTCAGAGAAAGGAGGAGGAGAATTGCGGAGAAATGGAAACGCATAAAATGGTTGCTGAAGACGGGGAGCAGATTCCGGGTTTTCCGGCACCTTGCGGCGCGATCTCCCTGATTTCGTTGTCCTATTTGTCCAGCGCGTTGTCGAGGCCGTCTTGCCTTTTTGTCTTGAGCAGCCGGATGTGAACGCCAGTGCGCGGCCTCCGACCGCTAAGTACGGACTGCGTCCCCTGCAGACTGTTCACCCACGAGGGGACGGAGACGGGTGCCACGCATGGGCGCAAAAAACCCCCGCCAGTTCACCGGCGGGGGTCAGGCACAAGTGGCGCGCGGGCGACGAGCGACCCGCGGCCGGCGTGGGCGGCTTATTTCTCGCCCGGACGCCATTCCTCCGTCTGGGACGGGGTGGCGCCACCGCCGGTGGCGAAGCGGAACGCCTCCTCAAGGCCGACGAGGTCGGTGCTGGGGCGCAGGGCGTCGAAGGCGGCCGCCTCACGCTTGAGTTGAGCTTCGTCGTAGGCCATGGCCTTGATCGAAAGGCCGATGCGGCGTTCGGCTTTGTCGACCTTGATGACCCGGGCCTCCACCTCCTGGCCGACCTTGATGACATCCTTGACGCGGGCGACGTGCTCGTCGGCGAGCTGGGAGATGTGGACCAGTCCGTCGATGTCGTCCTGGAGCTGAACGAAGGCCCCGAAACTGGCGATTTTGGTGACGGTGCCCTTCACGACGTCGCCGACATTGAACTTCGAATCGATGACCGACCACGGATCGGTCTCAGCCTGTTTGATGCCGAGCGAGATGCGCTGATTGGCCTTGTCGATTTCGAGGACCTGGGCCTCGACTTCATCGCCCTTCTTGAGCATTTCGGACGGATGATTGACCTTGCGGGTCCAGGACAGGTCGGAGACGTGAACCATGCCGTCGATGCCTTCCTCCAGTTCGACGAAGGCGCCGTAAGCGGTAAGGTTGCGGACCTTGCCCTTGATGCGGGTGCCGATCGGAAAGCGGGCGTCGATGTCGTCCCATGGATTGGCCTCAAGCTGGCGGACGCCGAGGGAGATCTTCTGTTCGTCCTTGTTGATCTGCAGGACAACGGCTTCGATTTCCTGGCCGAGGGTGAGTACGTCGCTCGGGCGGGTGATGCGTTTGGTCCAGCTGAGTTCGGAGACGTGCACCAGGCCTTCGACACCCTCGGAGAGTTCGACGAACGCGCCGTAGGGGACGAGTTTGGTGATCTTTCCTTTGACGTGGTGTCCGATGGGGAATTTCGACTCGATGTTTTCCCACGGGTTCGACTGAAGCTGTTTCAGGCCGAGGCTGACGCGTTCTTTTTCCTTGTTCACGTCGAGGATGACGACGTTGAGCATCTGGCCGATGACGAGCATTTCGCTCGGGTGGTTCAGGCGGCCCCACGACATGTCGGTGATGTGGAGCAGGCCGTCCATGCCGCCGAGGTCGACGAAGGCGCCGAAGTCGGTGATGTTCTTGACCGCACCAGTGACCTTGTCGCCAATCTTGACCGTCTCAAGAAACCGCTGGCGCTGTTCGGCGCGCTCCGCCTCGATGACCTCGCGGCGGCTGAGCACGATGTTTTTGCGGTCGTCGTTGATTTTGACGATCTTGAACTCGTATACGTTCCCGACATAGCCGTCGAGTTCCTTGGGCGGAATGATGTCGACTTGGGAGCCGGGCAGGAACGCTTCGACGCCGACGTTGACAGTGAGACCGCCCTTGACCACGGACTTGACCTTGCCCTTGACCAGACCTCCTTCGTTGAAGACTTTGACAATTTTGTCCCAATTCTGTTTGTGGGCAGCTTTCTCCTTGGAGACGACGACCATGCCCTCGTCGTTCTCAAGTTTCTCGAGCAGGACCTCGACCTCGTCGCCGATCTGGATGTCCTCGTCCTCAAACTCAGAAGAGGGGATGACGCCTTCAGACTTGTAGCCGATGTCGACGAGGACGACCTGGGGCTTGATGTCGATGATGTGGCCTTTGACGATGGAGTTTTCGCGCAGGTCCTTAAAGGATCCGGCCATGAGGGCCTGGAGTTCGGCGGAGATTGCCATGGTGTTTTGAAGCCGGGACAAAAATGCCACCCCGGCGGGTGGGTTGCAGGTCTGGTTGTTGGGTTGATTCACTTCCGACGGTGCCCCCATGATTTCCTGCCGCCACCGGGGGCGCCATCCAGCGACAGGTTCGGATGTGAGGGGAGCAGCTTATGAAGGGATCAGAGATTGCAAGCGGGGATGCAGCAGAGCCGCGGCCACCAGCAGTCGGCCCTGAGGGCCGCTCAAGAATGTGCCTCGCCGCCAGCATCACGGGCAATCGGGCACGGAGTGCTTCGAGTTGAATTTGCGGGGGGGGAATTATGCTCGGGCACATGGTACCTGTCCAACCCGCCACCGTGCGCTCACGGTGTACCTGTCCCTCCATACCCCTGTACCATATTCTAAGCCCACAGCGTACCTGTCCCCCCATGCGCTTATAAGCCCACAGCGTGCCTGTCCC
>JALRGF010000125.1 GCA_023253495.1 Verrucomicrobiales bacterium | reverse complement strand
GGCCGGCCGGCGTTGCCGCGACTGCTGCTTGGCCCACTCCCTTGAGGTCGCCGTTTTTCAGTGCTTTGGCGGCGCCCAGCCCGGCGGTGGCGGCCTGCCCTTGGGGCGTGGCGGCGGCCGCTTTTTTGAGCATGCTGGTTCCCGTACTGGCGGCTCCGGCGGCGTCTGTCTTCTTCACGGCGTTGGTGGCGGTGGCGGCCGCGGCCGCGGCGCCATCCGCGCTGGTGGCGGCCTCGGTGACGGCGTCTTTTTTGGACGAGGAGCAGGCGGCCACGGCGACGGCGGTGAGCAGCGGCAGGATCAGACGGATGGGTTTCATGGTGATGTAGTTGAAGACAGCGGGGTTGGCGACGGTTCAGTACCGCCGAACGATCCGGCCATAGCACATGCTGACACACGGGCAAGACAGGAATTGACACCGCGGCTGCTGTCATACTTCCGGAAATCTTTTGCCAAATCGCATCCCTCCGTGTGGAATGCGCTCGATGTCCTCCACCCCCCCTTCCTCTTCGCGTCCCGGAAGGAACGCGGTCGCCCGGCCTCCGGCGGTGGATCGCGGCTGGACGCGGCGCCCGCTCCACCGGATTTATGAAATCCACACGTGGCTGAAAGCCGGACGCTACCCGAATTGCCAGCAGCTGGCCCGGGAGCTGGAAATGACGGCGAAAACCGTGCAGCGCGACATCAATTTCATGCGCGACGAGCTGAATCTGCCCTTGGTTTACGACGACCAGCGGCGCGGGTACTACTATGAAAGACCGGTGGGCGATTTCCCGCTGCTGCAGCTGTCGCGACGCGAACTGGTCACCCTGTTTCTCGCCCGCCAGGCGCTCGCCACCGTGCGGGGGACGCGGCTCGAGCAGGAACTGGCGCAGACGTTCGAGCGACTGACGGCCGGGCTGAGCGACGAGGTCTCGTTCTCCTGGTCGGAACTCGATGCCGCCTTTTCGGTGCGTGCCATCGGCGTGGTCGAGGCTGACGCCCGCCTCTTCGGCACCCTCACCGAAGCCATCCTTCACCGCCGCGAAATCACCTTCGCGTACCGCAAGCTGAATGCCGGCCGCCCGGAACGCCGCCGCGTGCAACCGTACCACCTCGGCCAGGTCGATCACGGATGGTACCTCTTCGGCTTCGACCTCGCCCGCGCCGCCGTGCGCACCTTCGCACTGCCCCGCATCACCGACCTCAAAGTCACCACCACCGCGTTCGCGCGACCTGAAGCTTTCAATCTGCGCACCCACCTCGGCGGCAGCTTCGGCGTCTGGAATTACCCGGAAACCGGCACCGGCACCCACGACATCCGCATCGTCTTCCGCGGGTACGCCGCCCGCGTCATCGCCGAACGCCGGTGGCACCCGAGCCAGGAAATCACCCCGAAACCAGGCGAGGACGGCGCCATCGAAATGCGCCTGCAACTGCGCGGCCTGGAAGAAGTCGCCCGCTGGATCCTCAGCTGGGGCCGCTGGGCCGAAGTCGTCCAGCCCGCCACCCTCCGCTCCCGCATCCGCGAGGAAGCCGCCGCCCTGCTCGGGGATGAGCCGCGCTGAAGCGGCCGACACCGCGCGGCCACAGGCCGGTCAAAATAGCCATGCGAAAAGGCTCGCATCAGCGTGCCCCCCTCCGGTATAAGCGAGGCCGTCATATGAAAACTCATTCCATAATCGTCCTCATCGGCTGCTCGCTGATCACTGTTGCGGAGGCCGCTGTAATCACTTTCGATGGCCTTGTTCCGGGCGCGACTTCTTACACTCTCGATGCCGATGCCGATGGCGTGAAAGATGTCATTTTCTCCACGTCCGATCCTTCCGGCATGAACACATC
>JALRGF010000115.1 GCA_023253495.1 Verrucomicrobiales bacterium | reverse complement strand
ACGCCGGCCTCGCTGCCGCGGCGCCACGCCGCGACGCCGACGATCGCCCAGTCCTGGGCGCGGCGGTTGAACTTCTGGAACGACCAGCCGGCACCGTTCATCTTCGGCACGCGGATCTCGGTGAGCATCTCGTCAGCGGCGAGTGCCGACTCGAGGAATCCGAGGTAGAAGTCGCTGGCCTTGATCTCACGGGCAGCGCCGGCCAGAGTTTCGGGACCTTCCTCTGCGGGGGCATCTCCCTGCGGCTCACCGGCGAGGCCAACGACTACGTCGGCAAAGGAATGTGCGGCGGCACCATCGTCGTCCGCCCGCCGGCCGAGACCGGCTTCACCCCTTCCGAAAACAGCATCCTCGGCAACACCTGTCTTTACGGGGCCAGCGGCGGCCACCTTTTCGCCTGCGGCCGCGCCGGGGAACGCTTTGCCGTCCGCAACTCCGGTGCCACCTCGGTGGTCGAGGGCGTGGGCGACCACGGCTGCGAGTATATGACCAACGGCGTTGTCGTCATCCTCGGCCCCACCGGCAGGAACTTCGGCGCCGGCATGTCCGGAGGCGTGGCCTACGTGCTCGACGAGGACGGCCACTTCCCGAAGCTCGCCAATCTCGAGATGATCGAGCTCGTCCCGGTTGAGGAGACCGCCGACGTCGCCCTGCTCCAGGAGCTGGTCTACCGGCACCTCGACACCACCGACAGCGCCAAAGCCCGCGGCCTGCTGGCTGACTGGCCGGCCGCCCAGAAGCGGTTCTGGAAGGTCCGTCCGAAGGCGGCGAACACGCCCGCGCCAGCCGCCAAACCGTCGCCAGCCGCGGCCCGGGTCTGAGTCCGGCCGCTCAGGCTTTGCGCATCCGGCGGAATTTTTCCTCGACCATGCTGGTGAGGGCGTGTTCGAGTTCGGGGTCGCCGAGGCGTTCGATGACGTCGCGGCAGAAGCCGAGGGCGAGCAGCTGGCGGGCGTCGTCCTCGCGGATGCCGCGGCTGCGGAGGTAATAAATCTGCTCGCCGTCGAGCGGCCCGGTGGTCGAGCCGTGCGAGCATTTGACCTGGTCGGCATTGATTTCCAGGCCGGGCAGGGCGTTGGCCTCGGCCTCGTCACTGAGCAGCAGGTTGCGGCACGTCTGGTAAGCGTCGGTAAAGTGAGCGCCCTCCTCAACGAGGATCAAGCCGGAGAAGATGGTGCGGGCCTGGTCGAAGAGCACGTTTTTGAAAAGCAGGTCGGAAAACGTGTGCGGCTGGCCGTGGATCTGGCGGGTGCGGCAATCGATTTCCTGGGTGCCCTCGGCGACAGCCAGCGAGAACATCTCGCTGCGTGAACCGGTGCCGGAGGCGAGGCAGAAGCTTTCGGTGCGGGCCCAGGCGGCGCCGAGGTGGAGGAACAGGCTGCGCACGCCGGCGTCGCGTCCCGCGGTCGTGCTGACAAAGTGCACGGCACGCACCTTGCGGCTCCACCGCTGGCAATTGACATAGGTGATGGACGCGCCTTCACCCGCGGCCAGGTCGGTCACACCGCAGGCGAATCCGGGCTCGCTGCCGAGCGACTGGAAATAATCGACCACGGTCACCTTCGACCCGCGTCCGGCGACCACCAGGGTGTGCGGGAAGACGCTGGCGTGCAGGCCGCCGATCCATTGATGCAGTTCGACCGGGCGGTCGACCTCCAGCCCCGGCGGCACATACACGAAAACCCCGCCACGCAGCGCGGCAGCATGGAGCGCGTGGAACTTTTCCCCGCCAAGACCGGCGGTCCGGGCCATAAAATGCTCCCGGATCAGGTCGCCATGGCTGCGCAGCGCGTCCACCAGCGGCAGCACCACGATGCCGTCGGCCGCGGCGGTGTCGGCGTGGAGGAGGCGGTCGTTGCCCAGCACGATCCTTGCCGCCGGATGCGCCAGCCCGACCGATCGCGTGATCGCCGCCGTGGCGTCGGCCCCGGTCAGGGGGGCGCCCGGCACCGCATTCGCGAGGTCGAATTTCTTCAGGTCAGCAAAGCGCCAATGCTCGTCGCGACGCTGCGGCGCGGCCAGCCGCGAGTATTCCGCGCGGGCTGCCGCCTGCCGCTCGGCAAACCACGTCGGCACCGGCGCCTCTCCGGCACCGGCCATCAGACGGGCTCCCGCCTCGGCCCAGGCGGGGGACGCGTCAACGGGGGAAGCAGGGATGGCGGCGGGGGAACTCATGGCAGACGAATGGGGTGCGGGGTGAGAGTGACGGAAGGATCAGAAAATGGCGGGCTCCGGAGGTACGCCGGAAACCGGTGCGGCGACATCCGAAAATGTGGTGACGGCGGCCGAATCGGCGGTCCGGGTGGAGCCAGAGCGCGGACCGTCCGAACCTCGGCCGGTCGGCCGCGGCGGGCGGGTGGTTTTTCCCGGATGACTCAGCAATCGGCTTAGGCACGGAACCAGCCGGCCGGAGGATTGACCCCATGGAGACCGGGCCTTTGCTGATTTCGTGGCTTCCCGGCCACATCCACATTCCATACCACAACACCCATGAGATCTCATCTGCTCACGCTGGCCGCCAGCCTCACCGCACTCACCAGCCTTCAGGCGGGGACCACGGCCGCCGTCTCGGGCAAATCCGCGGAGGCGCCGACCCCGGAGCCGCCCCTCAGCTGGCTGGACGAAACCATCAGCCCGGTGACCAATCCCGTCTGGTTCGAGGATCCCGCGATCCGCTCGGAAATCCGCCCGATTTACATGCACCACCGCATGGATGACGGGTTCATCACCCAAGGCGGTGACATCAACCTCTACGCCCTGCAGCTGCGCTACGCCGTGAACGACCGCCTGGCCATCATCGCCACCAAGGACGGCTACGTCGATTTCAACCCCGATGCCGGATCCCACGAGGAAGGCTGGGCCGATGTCGGTCTCGGCCTGAAATACGCCGTCATCAAGGACGACGCCAACCAGTTCATCCTGACCCCGGGACTCACCTTCGAGATTCCGCTGGGCGATGGCGAAGTCTTCCAGGGCAATGGCGACGGCGAATTCAACTTCTTCGTTTCCGGAGCCAAGGGCTTCGACAAGTTCCACATCACCGGAAATACCGGGTTGCGCGTGCCGGTCGACGGGGATGCCGAAAGCATGATCCTGCACTACAGCCTGATGTTCGACTATCGCGTCTCCCGCTGGTTCCAGCCGTTTGTCGCGGCCACCGGCATCACCGTGCTCGACGAGGGCGAGGGCCCGGGCCTGAGCACCGAGGGGTATGACCTCATCAACTTCGGCAGCTCCGGGGCCGACGGAGAAACCCAGATCGTGGTGGGCGCCGGCTTCCGCAGCCAGTTCGCCGCCAACATCAGTGTGGGCGTCGCCTACGAAAAAGCCGTCACGTCGCCCGAGGACCTTTTTGACGACCGCCTGACCGCGGATCTGATCTTCCGGTTCTAGTCGGACCGGCAAGGGGCGCGCTCCGGCGCACCGGTAATAATGCGGGCCGTGGACTGTCGTGAGGCGGTTCACGGCCTTTTTTCTTTGGCGGGGCGCGGTGGTTGCGGAGGCAGGGTGGGGTGCGGCTCTGGCGGCCAGAAGGAGGACAGGCCGCCCGGGAGTTTTCAACCGACGCTGCCTTCCATTTCGAGGTCGATGAGGCGCTTGAGTTCGACCGAGTATTCCATCGGGAACTCGCGGACCAGATCGTTGATGAAGCCGTTGACCGACAGGCTCATGGCCTGGCCTTCGCTCAGGCCGCGCTGCTGCATGTAAAAGATCTGTTCCGCGCTGACCTGACTGACGCTGGCCTCGTGCTGGGTGGCGTGGCGGTTTCCGCGCACGGTGATGGCGGGATAGGTGTCAGTGCGGCTGTGGCTGTTGATGAGCAGGGCGTCGCACTCGGTGTTGTTTTTGCACCCCTTGAGGTGG
>JALRGF010000676.1 GCA_023253495.1 Verrucomicrobiales bacterium | reverse complement strand
ATCGGGGCGGTTGGTAGCGGATGGCGTTGCCGATACCGGTCTTCAGGGTCGCAGCGGTCAATCGGGCGGGGCGAGTGCCCGCAAAGTACCTGTCCCACCGTACCCCCATGGGCATCCTGCTCCGCCATCGACGTCTCCGGTGGCCTGTCTCTCGGAGGGCTTCCGCATCCCGGAGGGATGACCAGACCATAGCCGGAGGTCGGAGCCGCGCGCAGACCTCCGGAAGACGCCCCCCAAGCGTGCATCCCGGAGGGATGCCAGAGGCAGGCCTACGGAGCAAACCCATTCAAGACACCCATTCAGCCGATGCCCCGGGCCCACCGCATACCCCGCCGGTTCCGACTCGCGTCGGTACGCCAGCAGGACGCCCCGCTATATGCCGGGTGTACATTGTTCCAGCGGACGCTCATTGTTGCGGAGACCCTGTGACTCGGATCGAGTGGGGGTCCTGCATCTTTGCGTCTTCAGCCCACCTGTCGGCTGGCTGTCTTCCCCGCGGCGCTCACTTGCCCGCGGCGCTCACCGGGACGCACCGCTGTCCGGCTTCAGGGTACCCAGCCATTCGAAGATCAGGCCGAGGCCGCGGGGGTCGAACGACGACACGCCGACGGGGGGCATCTGGCCGGGGCCGCGGCTGCTGACGCGCACCGGCAGGACCGAGCGACCGGGCTCCCCGGGTGCGATGATCCGGGCGTCGGGCATGCCGTAGTCGCCGTGCTGCGGGCGGGCGTCGACGAGGTGGCGTGCTTCGCCGGTGACCCACGGGCTGAGGTCCATGCGGCTGTTGCCGCCGCCTTCGTGGCGGTGGCAATGGGAACAATTGACGGCGAAATAGGCGCGGGCGCGATCGTCGATCGGGGCGGCGGCATTGTGCGGGTCGACCAGACGCGGCCACGTGTCGGGCGGTTGGCGGAGCGTGCCGGCGGTTTCCGGCGGGGCGTCCTCTTCGCGGATCAGGCCGAGGGCGGCCCAGTGGGAGAGCTGGTTGACCGGTGCGGCGTCGACCTCGATCTCGCGGTTGATCTGGGCGGCGGTCAGGCTCAGGAGGTAATTGGCACCGCGGGCGTGGCAGAGGACGCATTCCGAGCGGGCTGGCACCGTCCATTCCCGGCCGCCCGGGGACAGGCGCACGCCGGCGGCCGGGGCCAGTTCGGCGTCGGTCTGGGAGTCGTTCCAGACGTACGCATAAGCCGCCCAATCCGCCTCCTGTTTCAGGAGCAGGCGGGTTTCGAGACGGCGAGCGGGCGTGTCGCCTTCGGCGGGGCGGGTCAGCGTCTGCACGACGGCGGTACCATCGGGCGGGGTCCATGATTTCCAGACCCAGGTCGGGTCGCCGGTATTCGGCATTTCCGCGGCGGCGGCCCCGGGCAGGGCGAGCCAGTAATCGGACACCGCGCCATCGTGCCACGACGGCGCGTTGATCCGGTACGAATAGACACCGGCGGCCGGTTCCTGGGTGGCCACGGAGGCGAAAAGACCGGTTTCACTGAGGCGCGCGGGAAACGGCTGGCGGTCCGGAGACGGAGCGGGAGCCGGTTCCAGGCGCGCCAGGGCATCGCCGAGGTGATCGGCCATGAGGATGTCGCCCGCCGCATTGGTACCGAAGCCGGCGATGGCCAGCGGCGTGTCAGCCAGTTCCCGCTGCCAGAGCAACCGGGTGCCGTCGTGGCGGGCGGCCCAGACACGGCCGGTGCCGTAGTCGCCGTAGACATACGCCCCCTGCAGAGCGGGAAATTTTTTCCCGCGGTAAACGATCCCGCCGGTCAGCGAGCGGGCCTGGGCGTGGTCGTGTTCCAGTGTTGGTGGGGTGAAGGGTGCCGGGCCGCGCAGACGGCCGGGCTGGAAGGGCCGGCTGCCCTCGTATTCGCTCCATCCGTAGTTGGCCCCGCTCTCGAGCAGGTGGGCGAATTCCCGCAGGTCCTGACCGTTCTGACCGACCCAGATCTGCCCGCTCTCCGGATCATGGGTGATCCGCCACGGGTTGCGCAGGCCGTAGGCCCATGTTTCCGGTCGCACTCCGGCCTGACCGGCAAACGGGTTGTCCGGCGGCACGCGGTACGTCTGTCCGGCGGGCGCGCCGTCGACGTCGATCCGCAGCACCTTGGCCAGCAGCGAGCCGGTGTCCTGACCGGCGAGGTCGCTGTCGCCGTTCGGGGTGCCGTCGCCGCTGGTGACATAGAGCATGCCGTCGCTGCCGAAACAGGCGGCGGCGCCATTGTGGCCGTTGGACGGCCATTCGATGATGGTCAAGGCGGACGCGGGGTCGATGCCGAAGGGCGCGGTGCGGGCGACCGTGTAACGGACGAGGCGCGAGTGATGCCGCTCGCCCGGGCCCACGCCATTGCTGCCGATGTAGAGGAATCCGTTTTCCGGGTAGCGCGGATGAAAGCACAGGCTGTAGGCGACCTCGCCATTTCCGGGGATTTCGAGGAGCGTTTCGGCCTCGCGGGCGTCCGGGTCGTCGGGAATCGCCTTGAGCGTGCTGCGGTACACGTCCCAGGCGAGGTTCTCGAGGACGAAGAGGCGGTTGGAACCCGGCTCGCGTTCGACCGCCACCGGGCGCTTCAAGAGCACCGAGGCATAAGCGCGCACCGCCACCATTTCCGGGGCCGGGTCCGGCGAACCGGCCAGCCGCGAGCCGCGCCACTCGGCCCGCGGCGCGGCCGCCGCGGCCGCCGCGGACAAAACCACGGACCCCGCCACTGCCGGCACGGCGCTCCGCAGAAACCGGACCGGAAGGAAAAAAGACATCGATGACATTCGGCACATGGGATGCGGACCGGAAAGGAAAAGTTTCTTCAGGCCCCCGGCCGGCCGCCCCAGGCCGACCGCAGGTGGCGCAGGAAATTGCCGTGCATGATGCCATCGACATCATCCGCCGTGTACCCGCGCGCCACCAGCATCGCCGGAAGCTGCTGGAGCCCGGCGATGGAATCCAGGTCCATCGGCGTCTGCTCGGTGCCGAAGCACCCGTCGAGGTCGGTGCCCAGGCCGACATGGCGCGCGTTGCCGGCGAGCTGGCAGAAATGGTCGAGGTGATCGACGAGTTTCTCCAGGCGCAGCCCGGCGGATTCCGGGGTGGTTTTCCCCCGTTCCCACCCCGGCACCATCATCCAGGCGTCGAGCGCCACCCCCACCACAGCCCCGCGCGCCACCAGGGCGCGGAACATGTCGTCGCTCAGCTGCCGCTGATGCGGGGTCAGCACTCGCGCGTTGTGGTGGCTCGCCCAGACCGCGCCACCAAAAACATCGAGGGCCTGCCAGAAGCAGTCGTCGCTGAGATGGGTCACATCGAGGATGAGGCCGAGGCGGTCGATTTCGCGGAGCAGGTCGAGACCGCCGGGGGGAAAGCCGCCGGTGGCGTCGGTGCCCTGGGCATACACCCCGGGCCCGTAATGAGCCGGCCCGATCGCGCGCAGTCCGTATTCCCGGGCCCGCTCAAGGTGCCCGATGGTGATCAGGGAGTCTGCGCCTTCGAGGCTGAGCAGATAGCCGACCGGCAGGCGCGCCGCAGTGGCTTCGTCCGCACCGTTCCACGCGGCCAGGTGAGCCTCAAGGCCGGCAAGGTCGCGGATCATCACCATTTCCCCGGCCTCCTCCATCGCCTCATACCAGGCCCGCTGCGCCTGGGTCATGGCCCAGGCCTGCGGCGCCGAGCGCCACCCGAAGACCGGGCTGTAGGCGTCGTGCTCGAGGCGCGCCAGCTGCGTGGCCACACACAGACCGACGCGACCGCGCCGCATTTCCGGCAGGGTGACCGTTCCGCGCCCGCGGCCGGGTTTGTCGTGCAGGTGTGCCTCGCTCCGGCGGAGCGTGTCGAGCGGCAGGCGCAGGTCGCGGTTCCACTCGATGGCATTGAGGGCGAGGTCGAGATGGACGTCGAAAACAAACGGCGGGTTCATGGTCAGAGCAGCGAGTTGAGCACAAGGACGAGAGCGAGGCCGATCAGGCCGATCAGGGTTTCCGTGACGGTCCATGTCCGCAGCGTCTGGCCGACGGTCAGGCCGAGGCTTTCCTTGACGATCCAGAACCCGCCGTCGTTCAGGTGCGACAGAAACAACGACCCGCAACCGATCGAAAGCACCAGCATCTCGCGGTGAATCGTCGGGTCCGCCTCCAGCACCGGCACCATCACCCCGGCTGCCGCCGTGATCGCCACTGTCGCCGAACCGGTCGCCACCCGGATGAAGGCGGCCACCATCCAGGCGTAGACGAGCGGAGGCAGATGGAGCACACCGGCCACCTGACCCATCGCGTCCGCCACCTTCGCCTCCCGCAGCACCCGCGCAAATCCCCCACCCCCGGCCACCACCAGCAGCGCCATCCCGATCCCGGCCACACTCTGCTCGGTAAATCCGAGCACCTGCCCCCGACTGAACCCGCACGCCCGCTGAAATACCCATGCCGCCGCCAGTACCGAAATCACCAGCGCAAACACCGGATGCCCGACCGCCGTCAGAGCGGCCCGCGGGCCGCTCCCGGCCGGCAGCACCAGCTCCGCCAGCGTGCCCAGCATCATCAGTCCGATCGGCAGGCACACGATCGACAGCGTGGCGGCAAAGCCCGGCCTCGGACGCCCGGCCGCCTCCGATGCCGCCACTGCCGGCGGCTCGGCCACCACATACCGCGCCGCCAGCCGCGCAAACCACGGCCCCGCCACCGCCGCCGTCGGCAACCCGATGACAAACCCCCATCCCAGCACCGCCCCCGTATTCGCTCCCAGCGCCGCCACCGCTGCCACCGGTCCGGGATGCGGGGGCATCAGTCCGTGCATTACCGACAAAAACGACAGCAGCGGAATCGCCAGCAGCAGAAACGGCCGCTTCGTCTCCCGCGCCAGCGTGACCATCACCGGCAACAACAACAACAACCCGACCGCAAACCACGTTACCAGACCGACCGTCACCGCCAGCGCGGCCACACACCAGCCGACCCGCTCCGGCCCGAAAAACGCACTGAACCGCTCCGCCAGCACCTGCGCCGCCCCGGACTCAGCCAGCAGCTTTCCGAGCATCGCCCCCAGCGCGATGACCGCGGCAATCCCCCCCATCGTCGCCCCCAACCCGTCCTGAAAATGCTTCAACGTGCCCATGGCCCCGAGCCCGGACCCGACCCCCACCACCAGCGAGGCAATAAACAGGGCGATGAACGCATTCCATTTCCGCCACGTCACCAGCAGCACCAGGACCGCAATCGCGGCCACTGCCAGAAGCAGAAGGGTCAGGGTCTGGGGCGTCATCCCGGCACTCTCTGCCAGAACCGGGCGCCGCTGTCAGCCATTGTTTTGCCGCAATCACGCGGCCGACGCAGGCCATCGCCCGGCGGCCGCCGTCACGGGGCGGTGAGCGCCCCGCCATTGTCCCGCGCCCCGAGGCGCAGCAGGAATGGCACGGCGGTCTCCGCCCATTCGTCCGCATCGGGAAATCCGGCGGCCCCCTCGCCGAAACACGACCGCAGCATGTCCGTATCGATGATCCCGGGGTTGAGAGCGACCGCCGCCACCCCCGGCGCGGCCCGTTCAAGGTCCTGGGCGAGGGCGGCCGTCAGCCCTTCGATGCCGTATTTGCTGGCGCAATAGGGGGCGACATCCGGCGACGTGCTGCGCCCCCAACCGCTGGAAAAATTGACCACCACCCCGGATCCGCGGGCCATCATCGCCGGCAGAAAATTTCGGATCACGCGGTGCACCCCGCCAAGATTGACGCGCACCACCTGGTCAAACTCCGCCGCGGTGACCTCCCAGAGCCCCGCATTCCTGTTGATCACCGCCGCATTGTTCAGAAGCAGGTCAGGAGGGCCGAAACGCCGCATGGCCTCGCCGGCAAAGGCCGCCACCGCCACCTCATCAGTCACATCCACCACCGAAAAATACCCGTCTCCCACCCCGCGGCCCAACGCCTCCACCGCCGCCCCGTCACGCCCGCAACCGGAAACCCGGTGCCCGAGCGCCACCAGCTTCCGCGCCATGGCCCGCCCGAGCCCGCGCGTGGCACCGGTAATGACAACGTGTCGGGAGTCGATGGAGGCCTGTGCATTCATGGCCGGCCACGATGGCACAGAACACCCCGGACGCCCAGTCGAACCCGGCATCTCAGCGCCTCCAGCGCCTCCAGCGCGCACCACCGCCGCTCGCTCGCCCCTCACGCCACCATCCCGGCTTTTGATCGACCCGCTCCCTGCTCCGCGTACACTGGCGTCGTGCCGATCCAGCTCGAACTCTTCCCGGTGCCGGAGCCGCCGCCGGGCGGCGGATTTCTGAGCGCGCTGCGGCTCAAACGCGAAACCGTGCCCGACTGGAACGTCTATCCTTTCAACATTCCGGCTGTGCGCACGCTCGACGAGCTGCCGCTGCACCGGGCCGTGACCTTCCTCGTCGGGGAAAACGGCAGCGGCAAATCCACCCTGCTCGAAGCCCTCGCCGTGCGCCTCGGCCACTCCGCCGAAGGAGGCAGCCGGAATTACCGGTTTTCCACCCGCGACACCCATTCGGTCCTGTGCGATTTCCTCACCGTCGTCCGCGACGGCCGGGCGGCGGGCGATCGTGAGACCGACGGGTTTTTCCTGCGCGCGGAAAGCTTCTATCCGTTGATGTCGCAGGTCGAGGCGTATGAAACCGACGCCCCGGTCCCGTTCGGCGAGTGGGGCGGCCGCCCGCCGCACGACCGCTCGCACGGCGAGGCCTTTCTCACCCTGCTCACCAACCGTCTCCGCGGCCATGGCGTCTATCTTTTTGACGAGCCAGAGGCCGCTCTCAGCGTGCAGCGCCAGCTCGCCGTGCTCACGCACCTGCACGCGCTCGTCCGGCAGCGGTCGCAACTGGTCATCGCCACCCATTCCCCCATCCTGCTCGCCTACCCCGATGCGCTGATCTACGAATGCGGCCCGGACGGCCTGCATCCGGTGGCCTACGACGACACTGACGCCTGCCGCCTGACCCGCACGTTCCTGCACGACCCGACGCGCCTGATGGACCAGCTTTTTGCGGAGGACGAGCCGTGAACGACCCCGGTCCGGACCGTCGTGGGGCTCTTCTTGACCTGAGGCTGAAATGATTGGAAATAACGGGTCGCCACCGGGCGGCGATTTGCTGAACAATTTCGCCCCGCCCGACGCTTCACCATCATGCCCTGCACGGCCAGCCATCCTGCGGTCCGCCGCTTCCGACAACCGCGCTGGCGGCTGCGCCTCGCCGGGGGTATGGCGGCATGGGCCGCCCTGACCGCCTTCGCCCAGGCGCAGGGAGCCGCCGGCCCGCCCGGTGCGCGGCCGGTGGCGGCACCGGCCACGCTGAGCGAATTGTTTCATGCCGGCGGCCTGATGATGTATCCGCTGGTCGGCCTGTCGGTGCTCGCGGTGGCCCTGATCATTTTTTACACCTTCAGCATCCGCCAGGGGGCGGTGGTGAGCGACCAGTTCATGGACAAAGCGGAGTCACTCATCCGCAACGGTGATTACGCCGGACTGCTGGAATTCGCCGGCGGGAGAAACGAATGCATCGCCCGCATCACGCGGAAAACCCTCGAATTCGCCACCCAGAACCCCACCGCCAGCTTTGATGACGTGCGCGAAGTCACCGAAGCCGAAGGCACCCGCCAGGCCAGTGTGCTCAGCGGCCGCATCTCGCTGCTCGCCGACATCATCACCGTGGCCCCGATGGTCGGGCTGCTCGGCACCGTGCTCGGCATGATCGCCGAAATGCGCACCATTTCCAAAAGCATCAACAGCGTGCAGATGGAGTTCGCCAGCGGGGTGGCCGAAGCGTTGATCGCCACTGCCGGCGGCCTGCTCGTCGCCATCCCCTGCGTGCTCGCCTACGCCGTCTTCCGCGGACGCGTGCAACGGCTCATCGCCGAACTCGAAGCCGCCGCCACCCACCTCATGGCCCTGCTCTCCGCCCAGTACAAAAAGGCCGCCGCCCGCGCCGCCGCCCAGCGCGCTGCCGGTGCCGCGCCCCCGCGGCCGTCATCATAGACCACCCGCCGCCGGCCCCGACCCGCCGCCTCCGCGCCACCCATGAAGTTCCGCAAAAGCACCGCGCACGAAGCCCTGGGCATCCAGATTGCCCCGCTCGTCGACGTACTCATTCTCCTGCTGGCGTTCTTCGTCATTTCGTGGAAATTTTCCCGCTTCGAGACGGAAATCGACATCAGCCTGCCCGCCGCCGAAAAAGGCCAGCCGCTCAACCGCGAGTACAACGAGATCGTGGTCAATGTCCACACCGACGGCCGGGTGGTGGTCGACTCCCAGACCTATGACGACGCCACCCTTTTCTCCCGCCTGGAAAAAATCGCCCGACTGAATCCGAATGTCGCCGTGATCGTGCGCGGTGACAAAGCCACCCCTTACGAGCACATTGTGGCCGTGCTGGACACCTGCAAGCGGGCGGGTGTCTGGAACGTCTCGTTCATGACCGTCCGCCCCGCGACCGCCGCCCGATGATCCCCCGACCGCTTCCCCCGTCCACCCCCGGCCACCGCCGACGCCCGTCTCCCCGACCGGCGGCCGGCCGCGGGCTGATCGCCTGCCTCGCCGCCGTGCTGGCCGTTCCCGCACCCGCCCAGGAAACGACAGACCCGCCGGTCCCCCGCGCCGAAGCCGTCGAGGAGCAACCCGCCCCCGCCATCCCCCCGGCCCCGCCGGTGACCGAGGCTCCCGTGCCGCGCGCCGAGCCGGTCGACGAAGCCCCCGCGGCGCCGGAACAGGACGCCCCGAACGAGCCGACCGAGGAACCGAAACCGACGCCCGACCCCGCTGCGCCCGCCACGCCCAGACCGCCGCGCCCGCCGGCCCGGCCGGCACCGCCGCGCCCGAGCGCTCCGGCTCCCGAGCAGAATCTCTTTGACTACGCGAACATGCTTTACGGCCGCAAGGAGTATGACCTCGCGGCCACGCAGTACGCGCAGTACCTGAATACCTACCCGCAGGGCAGCTACCTCCAGATCGCTCTGTACCGCCTCGCCGAATCCCAGCTGAACCTCGGACGGACACCGGAAGCGGAAGCCACCTACCGGCAGCTGATCCAGCGGTACCGCACCGGCGATTACGTCGCCAATGCCGCCTATCGCCTCGGCTCGCTGGCCTACAACCGCCGGGCGTTCGACACCGCGGCCCGCGATTTCGAGACGGCCGCCATCCAGACCAAGCAGGAACGCATCCGGTTCTCCGCCATCTACTACAAGGCCCGCGCCCTCTCCGAACTCAACCAGCCCAAGGCGGCCTATGCCGAATACGAAAGGCTGGCCAAAAGCCGGACCAACAACCCGTTCTGGGACCGCGCCCTGATCCAGATGGGTCGCGCCGACGAAGCCGCCCGGCGCACCGAGAGCGCGCTCGCCCATTTCACCCGCCTCTCGCTCGAGGGGACCGAAGCGGAACTGGTCGCCGAAGCCCTCGTCAAATCCTCCCGCCTGCTCAAGGAGGACGGCAAAACCGCTGAGGCTCTCGCCGGCTTCCAGCGCGTCCTCGAGCTGAAGGAGGAATCGGCCGCCCCCTGGCGCGCCATCGCCCGCTACGGCCTGATCGAAACTCATTACGCCGGCGGTGACTGGCCGGCGGTACTCGAGGCATACGCCGCCACCGAAACCGCCCAGCTCCCGGAAGAGCAGCGACCACGCCTCTGGCTGATGGTCGGCGACGCCCAGGCCAAGTCCCACCAGCACCGCCGCGCGGTCGATCTCTTCCAGATGATCGAGCAGTATTATCCGGACTCCGCGGAAAATGCCGAAGCCTCCTACCGCCGCCTTATCAGCCTGAGTGAACTGCGCGACCCGTCGCTCCCGGAGGCGGCCACCCAGGCCATCAGCCGCCTCAAGGCCAAGGACCCCGAAAGCCCGCAGATCGACCTCGCCCGCTTCCTCGTCGCCGAACACTTTTTCACCCGCCTCGTCTATCCGCAGGCCGCCCAGGCCTACAAGGAAATCCGCGTCGCCAAACTGCCCGAATCCCTGAAGCCGGCCCTCCTGTTCCGCCGCGGCTGGGCATGCCAGGCGTCCGGCGACGCCGCCAATGCCATCGCTTCGTTCAGCGAGTGGATCGAGGGCCATCCGGACGACCCGCAGATGCCCCAGGCGCTGGCCAAACGCGGCCTGGCCTACAAGACGACCGAGGACTGGAAGAACGCCCAGACCGATTTCGATACCATCATCGAAAAACACCCGGACTCCCCGGTCGCCGAACTGGCCTACGAACAGGCGGCCCTGGTGCGCGGCCAGCGCAAGGACACCGCCGGCATGATCCGCACGTTCAAGGCGCTCCTGGAAAAATTCCCCACCACCCGGGCCGCCGCCGAAGCCCACTTCTGGATCGGCAGCGGACACTTCGAGCTGAAACAATACGCCGAAGCCGTGCCCGACCTGATCAAGGCCCGCGAAATGGACGCCAAGGCGTACGAACGCGAGGCCAGCCTGCGCCTCCTGCTTTCGTATTACTACCAGAGCGACATCCCGAATCTGGTCAAGGCGGTCGAAGCCGAACGGGTCAAGGACGACCCGAACAGCCGGATCCCGCGCCAGGTCTACCAGTTCCTCGGACTCAAATTCTTCGAGCAGGAGGACATGGCCCTCGCCGACAAATACCTCGGTCTTTCCAGCACCCCGGACAAGCCCGGGGATACGGACCACCGCGTCTGGCTCGCCCTTTCCGAGGCGCGTCTGGCCAGCCGGAACTGGGGCGGCGCCGTGACCGCCAGCGACCATTTCCTGCGCAAATCGGACCTGCCCGGCCCGCTGCGCGCCAAGGCCATGCTCAGCAAAGCCCGCGCCCTCTTCGAACTGCGCAACCACGACGACGCCACCCCCGTCATCAATGAGGCCCTCCGCCTCCAGCCCGACGCCCGCGTCCAGGCCCACCTGCGCCTGCTCCTCGGTGACATCGCCATGAGCCAGGGCGACCCGGCCCATGCCGCCGCCATCTACGTCGTGCCCAGCCAGATGTTCGATGACGAAGAAATCACCCCGCTCGCCCTCTTCAAGACCATCGCCGCCCTCGAGAAGGCCGGCAAAAAGGAAGAGGCCGGGGAATACCGCACCGACCTCAAAAAACGCTTTCCCAACTTCCGCGCCCCCGCAGGAGCCGTACCCGCCACCCGAAAATCTTCCGATGCCGAGGCGGAAGCCGAACCGGAACCCGAACCCGACCCGGATGCCGACGCCCCTTCAGAGGCGGAGGAGGAGTCGGAACCCGCACCCGAAGCCGAAGCTCCGGGCGACGCCGAAACCGCCATCGACTGACGTCCGCCGCGGGCCGGACGGGAGATCCGCCACCGCGGGGCCTGCTTCCCGCAATTCCGCGGCGTATTTTGCCTTGCGTCCGGCGCAGATCGGTTATGGTGCCCATCCCGTTGATTTGATCCTGCTTCACTCTTTTTATGTCCGTCGTCATCAGACTCCGCCGCGAAGGCAACAAGAACAGCCCATATTACCGCATCGTCGTCACGGATTCCCGTGTGCGCCGGGACGGCAGCTTCCTGGATCAGGTCGGCACCTATGACCCCAAGAAAAAAGGCGCCAACGTGCAGCTGGATCTGGACAAAGTGACGGCGTGGACCGGCAAGGGTGCCAAAGCGTCGGAGACCGTCGCCTCGTTCATCCGCAAGGCGAAAAAAGCGTCCTGAGCTGGACGAGCGGATTTCGATGGGCCACACTGCGGCATGGACGTCCCGCTGGCCCTGCGCGAGTGTCTGGAATTTGTGATCGGCTCGCTGATCACGCACCGGGATCGTGTCTCGATCACCCAGTCTCGGGAGGACCAGAAAATCATTTTCGACGTCCTTCTGCATCCGGATGACGTGGACGCCCTGATCGGACGACACGGCCATACTCTGAAGGCCCTCCGCAACGTGATGGCCGCTGCCGCCGTCCGTGATGACCTGCGCGTCGCCCTGCGCGTCGAACCGTTCCCGTCCGCAGCTTCGGATGCCTGAGCGGCTCGCGACGGGGGCGCGCGGCGACCGCGCCCCATGGCCCGGATAGGACGGACAACCAGTTGCCATCGCCCCAGCCCCCGCTAGGCTCCCCCCATGATGATGCTGAACGTTTCCTGGTGGCGCCAGGGCCTTGGACTCGCGCTCGCCATGCTGGTGACGGGAAGCGATGTCGAGGCGCAGTACGCGCCGGCCCCGCCGCCGGCGCAGGCGTATATCGTTGTCGATTCCCACACCAAAAAAATCCTCCTGGCCGCCAACGCTGACCGCAAACTGCCGGTGGCCAGCCTGACCAAAATTGCCACGGCCTGCCTGGTGCTCGACTGGGCCGAACGCACCGGGGCCGACCTCGGCCAGCGCGCCGTGGTGCCGCCGTCCGCCGCCGGGATGGGTCCGAATCCGTTTCAATTCGCTCCCGGTGACGCCCTCAGTCTGCGCGACGCCTTGAGCTGCGCCATGATGGGCAGCGACAACATCGCGGCCGAGACGCTGGCCTGGCATGTGGGGGCGGACATCCTGCGGCGCACCGGCAAGGGGCGTTCGCCATATGACGCCTTCGTCCGTCAGATGAACAGCCTGGCCGGCTCCCTTATGATGGATCACACGAGGTTCCTCAACCCGCACGGCCTGGACACCGGGCGGGCGGTGCCGCTCTCGACCGCCGCCGACATGGCCCGCCTCACGCTGTACGCCCAGAAAAAGCCCGCCTTCAGTTTCTACACCTCCCAGACCCAGCGCCGCGTCACGGTGTACCGCGGCGGCACCCGCAAGGAGGTCTTCCTGCTCAAAAACACCAATACCGCCCTCGGGCGCGCGGGCATCGACGGCGTCAAAACCGGCACCACCGCCCGCGCCGGCCAATGCGTCATCCTCTCCGCTCCGCGCAAAAATATCGTCATCCGTCACAGCGAGGACAGCGCCACCATCTACCCCCGCCGCCTCGTCGCCGTCGTGCTCGGCTCCCGCGACCGCTTCCTCGAAGGAGAGGCCCTGCTCAACCAGGGGTGGGCGCGCTACGACCAATGGCACCAGAGCGGCCGCCCCACCACCGGCGCCACCGGCTGGCTCGATCCCCAACCCGCCCCCCGCTGAACGGCACGGCAATTCCCCTGATTTATCCCGCGGACCGGCACGGCGTCCGCTTGCAACCATTCCCATTATGAGCGACAAAATCCGAATCGGCATCCTGAACAGCGGGGGCGACTGCCCCGGCCTGAACGCGGTCATCCATGGTGTGACCGGAGCCGCGCACCAGCTCGGCTGGGATGTGGTCGGCTTCCGCGACGGCTTTGAAGGGCTGCTGCCGCCGGGCAACCACCTGATGCTGGACCCGATCAAAACCGCCGGCATCGTCAAACTCGGCGGCACCATCCTCGGCACCGTCAACAAGGGGCATTTCATCTCCATCATCGGCAAGGACAACGTCCAGCGTGTGCCCACCGAGATCATGGATCAGGCCAAGGCCACCCTCGATCGCCTCGGCGTGCGCGCCCTCATCGTGGTCGGCGGTGACGGCTCCCTGACGACCGCCCTGCAGATCCAGAAAGAGGGCATCCCGGTCGTCGGCGTGCCCAAAACCATCGACAACGACCTCGAAGCCACCTCCATGACCTTCGGCTTTGACTCCGCGATCACCGCGGTGGTCGATGCGCTCGACCGGCTGCACACCACCGCCGACAGCCACAAGCGGGTCATGGTGCTCGAGGTCATGGGGCGCCATGCCGGGTGGATCGCCCTGCACGGCGGCATCGCCGGCGGCGCCGACATCATCCTCATCCCGGAAATCCCTTTCACCCATGAAAAGGTCGCCGAGGCCGTGCTCGACCGGGAGCGCCGCGGCTACCACAGCACGCTGGTTGTCGTGGCCGAAGGCGCCTGCCCCGTCGGCGGCACCCTGACCGGCACCGACATCGGCGGTGCCGGCCAGATCCGCCTCAAGGGAGTGTCGGATGCCGTGGCTTTTGAGATCGAGAAACGCACCGGCAAGGAAACCCGCTCCTGCATCCTCGGCCACCTCCAGCGCGGCGGATCCCCGACCGCCCTGGACCGCATTCTCGGCGTCCGCTTCGGCGTCAAGGCGGTTCACCTCATCAAGGAAGGCCTCTTCGGCCACATGGTCAGCTACCAGAGCTACCACGTCGGATCAGTGCCGATCGAAAAAGCCGTCGAAAAACTGCGCAATGTCGAACCAGATGGCGAACTGGTCACCTCGGCCAAGGCCATCGGCATCAGCTTCGGCCAGCCCTGATTTTCTCCGCCATGTCGCCGATTCTCAAACTCATCCAGAAAAACGCCAAACTGAGCACGGCCGAACTGGCCGAACTGCTGGCCCTGGACCCGTCCGTGGTCGCCTCGCAGATCGCCCGCTGGGAGAAGGATGGCACGATCATGGGGTACCAGGCGATCCTTGATCCGGAAAAAAGCGGTCATGATGGCGTGACCGCGCTGATCGAGGTGCGGATCCGGCCGGAGCGCGGCGGCGGGTTTGACCACCTGGCCGAGCGGATTGCCAAGTTCGACCAGGTCACCGGGTGTTACCTGATGAGCGGCGGCTACGACCTGTGTGTGATGGTCACGGGCGACACCCTGCGCGAGGTGGCGCGTTTTGTTTCCGAGCGCCTGAGCACGATCGAGGGAGTGCTCAGCACCGCCACCCGCTTCCAGCTCAAGGTCTACAAGCAGAACGGTCTGCTCGCCCGTCAGGAAACGGGCAACGAGCGGCTCGCCGTCACGCCCTGAGCCCGCCGCGCCTTATTTGACCGCCACCGGCCCCTCCGCAGGCGCCTCCCCGGCGCCGAGCAGACGGTAATCGAAAAACGCGCGCAATTTCCGGAAAAGGTCCTCGCTGACAAAGACGTGGGACCCGTCGCGTCCGGTGAGGACCGTGCTGGCCACGCCGGCTTTTTCGAGGGACGCATCGAACTCCTGCACCTGATCGTAGGGCACGAGTTCGTCCTTCGTTCCGTGAATGTGAAGAAACGGCGGGTCATCGCGGGTAATGTAGGCCACCGGGGAGGCGAGGCGGGCGGCCTCCTGATGGCGGCTCATCGGGCCGCCGAAGAGCTGCGCGATCGGCCCCTTCGGATCCTCCTCGCTGATCACACTGCCCTTGCCTGGAAAGGTCAGGAAATTGGCCACTCCGCAGTAGTTGGCGATGGCGGCCAGCGGTGGCACTGCCTGCGGCTCGCGTCCTTCCGGCACGCCGACCCGGCCTTCGAGGGCGGCGACGCCCTGGCTGGTTCCGAGCAGGCTGACGAGGTGGCCTCCGGCGGAAATCCCGAAAAGCGCCAAAAGTGTGCAATTGCGTGCTTTGGCAAAGAAACACATTCAGCTCGTTCAGCGTAACATAACGGCCGAGGAAAAGCGGTTGGCACAGCAACAATATTGAGAGTCAGATGAATTTAAGCAG
>JALRGF010000671.1 GCA_023253495.1 Verrucomicrobiales bacterium | reverse complement strand
TCTACGTCATGGGCGCCAACCTCGACCTCCATGCCCTCGACGCCGCCACCGGCAAAACCGTCTGGTCCAAAGACCTCGTCGCCCAGCACGGCGGCCGCAACATCCAGTGGAAAAACGCGGCCAGTCCGCTCCTCGAGGACGGCCTGATCTACGTCGCCGGCGGCGGTGAGGGGCAGGCCCTGCTCGCCCTCAAAGCCGACACCGGTGACGTTGTCTGGAAGGGACAGGACGATAAAATGACCCACGCCACCCCGGTCGCCGCCACCATCCACGGCGTCCGCCAGATCATCTTTTTCACCCAGTCCGGCCTGGTCGCGGTCGGCCCGAAAAATGGCTCGGTCCTCTGGCGCTACAACTTCCCGTACCGCATCAGCACCGCCGCTTCCCCGATCGTCTACAAGGACATGGTCTATTGCGCCGCCGGCTACGGCGTGGGCATGGGCTGCGCCAAAATCCTCAAAAAAGGCAATGGCTTCGAAGCCGAGGAAATCTGGCGCAAAGAAGGCGACAAAGTGACCAACCACTGGAGCACCCCGGTCGTCAAGGACGGCCGCCTCTACGGCATGTTCAGCTTCAAAAAATACGGCAAAGGCCCGGTCACCTGCCTCGACATGGCCACCGGTGAGGTGCGCTGGAGCGAGGACGGCTTCGGCCCGGGCAATCTCATCCTCACCGGCGGCGACACCCTGCTCGCCCTCAGTGACAAAGGTGAACTCGTCCTCATCGCCGCCTCCCCGGACAAATACAAGGAACTCGCCCGCGCCGACGTCCTCGACGGCAAATGCTGGTCGACCCCGGTCCTCGCCAACGGCACCATCTTCGCCCGCAGCACCAAGGAAGGCGTGGCCGTGGACGTGAGTCAGTAGGTCCTCAGATCCTTGTTCCCCCAGGTCCCTGTCCCTCCTCGGGTCCCTCAGGTCCCTGTCCCTGTCCCCGCCCCTCAGTGAAACAAAAGCTCCTTCGATCCATCCTCTGGGCCGCCGTGGCCGGGGCCGTGCTTCTCGGCCTCACTGAGGCGGCACTGTGGTGGTTCGCTCCGGTCGGGAAGCGGGTCAGTCAGCGCTGGGAGTTTGACAACCAGCTGCCCGGACTCAAGGAGCGCGTGTCCTTTGCCGTCGACACCCGCTCGCTGCGCTCGTGGCGGCCGGAGCCGGCGGCGGCGTCTCCCGGCCCGGGACGCGAAATCAAGGTCCTGGTCCTCGGGGGCGGAGGCACCATGGCCACGCTGCAGAACAACGAGGACGCCTGGTGGGGGCGGCTCGCCACCCTGCTGCAGGAAGAATCGCCGGGCACCCGCATCCAGGTGCACGCCCTGCTGCGCGAATACTGCACCATCCTCCCGGCCGCCAAATGGACGGAACAACACATTGAATCACTCCGGCCCGACGTGGTCATCGCCGTGTTTGGCTTCGAGGATGTCCTCTCCCATCAGGGTGACTATACCTACAACCCCGATGCCCTGGCCACCCTCAACTTGGAAAACACCCGGCGCCACCCGGTCGCCGAATTCCTCGTCAATACGTCCCAGCTCTGCCGCCGCTACGTCAATCGCGGTCAGAAACGCGCCCTGATGGCAAAACTCGGCCCGCTCGGCGAACGCAACGCCTACGCCCAGCGCCTCGCCCAGCTCCGCCAGATCAACGCCCAGCTGCCGCTCGCCTATGAGGTGCCGCGCCCGGACGGCCGCGACCCGCTGCCGGAATACCTCGACGGCATCCGCGCCCTGCACGCCCTGTGCGGAAAACACGGTGCCTCGCTGGCCGTCGTCGGCGAACCCACCCTGCACCGCGGCCTGATGGACGGCGGCGCCGAACAACTCGTCCACCGGTGGTTCATGCTCGAACCTGCCAAAGACAACGACGGCGCCGTGCGCCTCGACTCCGGCTGGATCGAACTCGAACTCGCCCGCTACTTCTCCGCCGCGGAAACCCTCTGCCAGTCGCTCGGGGTGCCATTCACCGACCCGACCCGCAAACTGCCGGCCCACCCGCTGGTCTTCGTCGATGACATCCTGCTCACCGACTCCGGCGCCACCCTGCTCGCCAAGGCCGTACTGCCCGTGGTCAAACCGCTGGTGGACAAACAAGCCGCCAGGTAGCCGTCCGGTCGCTCAGCCGCTCAGCCGCTCAGCCGCTCAGCCGCTCAGTCCCTCGCGTCCCTCGCGTCCCTCGCGTCCCTCGCGTCCTTCTTCCCCACACATTCCGGTTTGCATCCGTGACCGTCCGCGGCCACTCACTCCGTCATGAGTTCGCCTGTCCGTGTCCGCTTCGCCCCCTCGCCCACCGGCTACCTGCATGTCGGCGGGGCCCGCAGCGCCCTGTTCAACTGGCTTTTCGCCCGCCGTCACCACGGCACCTTCATTCTGCGCATCGAAGACACTGATGCCGCCCGCAACACCCCGGAAGCCCTCGCGGCCATCTACGACGGCTTGCGCTGGCTCGGCATCGAGTGGGACGAGGGCCCGGACGTCGGCGGGCCATGCGGACCGTACCTGCAGAGCGGGCGCCACGACGTGTATGCCCGCCACCTCAAGCGCTTGCTTTCCAGCGGCCGGGCTTACGACGACAACGGGGCCATCCGCCTGCGGTCGCCGAAGGAACGTGTTTCGTTTCACGACCAGATCCTCGGGCCGATCAGCATCGACCGCGGCCAGGAGAATGACACCGCCCTGCGCCGGTCCGACGGCAGCTACATCTTCCATTTCGTCAATGTGGTCGACGACATCGAAATGGGCATCACCCACGTCTTCCGCGGCGAGGACCACGTGATGAACACTCCGAAACACATCGAGATCTTCGAGGCCCTCGGCGCGCCGCTGCCGGTGTTCGCCCACATGCCGCTCATCCTGAACATGGACGGTTCGAAGATGAGCAAGCGCGACCAGGGGTCGGCGGTCGGCTGGTACCGCGATCAGGGGTTTCTTCCCGAGGCCGTGCGCAACTTCCTCTGCCTGCTCGGATGGTCGCCCAAGGACGACCGCACCAAACTCCCCATCGAGGACGTCATCCCGCTCTTCGACTGGGATCATCTCAATCACTCGGCGGCGAAATTCGACATCGACAAATGTCTGTGGCTCAACGCCCAGTACCTCGCCGAAACCCCTCCGGCACGGTTCTCCAGCCTCGCCCGCGACCACTTCGCCCGCCATCACAGCCGCTGGCTGGAACTGCCCGCCGACCGCGTCGACGCCGCCCCGGACAGCCGTTGGGCCGACGCGGCGCGGCAGAATCTCGGTCGTGCCCTGGTCTCGCTCGGCCGCGACGCCGAAGCGGTCGCCGTGCTCCGGCAGGACGAGTCGCCGCAGCGGTTCGGCAGCCGGCTGG
>JALRGF010000691.1 GCA_023253495.1 Verrucomicrobiales bacterium | reverse complement strand
GGAGGGCGCATCCACTGTGTGGCCCGTTCCCCGCCTCTTCTTGTGCGCGCCCGGGGCGGAAGCCGTGAGCGTGTGTGCCACGGAGACACCTCCCATGCCCGTGCATGGACAAGAGGGGTTGGAAGAGCGACAAGGCGAGGTGGGGCGTGCCCTCCGGGCGCGCGCACGGCAGGCGCCTCCACTGTGCGGTCCGTTCCTCGCCTCTTCTTGTGCGCGCCCCGGGGCGGAAGCCGTGAACGTGTGTGCCGTCAACACGTGTGGCCGCCCAGAGCGCGGCGCTCCCAAGGCTCCCCAGAGCTTCCCAGAGCTTCCCAGAGCTCCTATCGCTCCAGCGCGCGCCCCGAGCCCCGAGTCCCTCCGGGCATCGCACCGGCAGAGCCGTGGGGCACACCGCTCAAGAAGGCGGGAAAGTTTCCGGCCTCAGACGGCCACCCCGCTCACGTGCGCTGCGGGCCCGTCCCACCTCCCATGCCCGGGTCCCGCCACGGCGCTGACCGAGCCCGGGCTGGCCTGTCTACTGCTTGAATTCGTTGTCCTCCATGCCCTCAATGATCGCTGGCAGCCGCACCTCTTTCTGCTTATGCCCGACCATTGGCCATGCGCTCGGCCATGAAAAAGCCCGGCGCGTCGGCCGCGGCAGGCGCCTGATCCGACCGGTGTGCCGGGTCGAAGTCTCCGAGAAGCTGGCGACGGCGCATCGAGAAGGGGCGTGCGAGGTGGGGCCTGCCCTCCGGGCGCGCGTCGCCGACCGGTTTGGGAGTGCGGTCCCACCCCTGAAGCCCCGCCTTCTCGTCGCGTTTTGCTATTGAGCCGCGGCGGTCCGGGTGCCTGCGATGCGCAACTGGGTGCTGAGCCAGTGCGGCAGGTCCTCGATCTGGTATCCGAGGTCGGCGAAGAAAGCGAGGTGGCCGGTGTCGGGGCGGGGAAGAGTGATGACCAGCGGGCCTTCGGCAGGGTATTCTACCGGGCGCGGCTCCCAGCGGGCCTCGCGGAGGTCGCGGTTCGGGCCGGAGGCGATCCAGATCTGGGCTTCGCGTGGCCGGGGCTCGGCGGTCACGGTGAGCCGCAGCGCGCCGTCGGGAGCGTCATCGTGCTTCCACTGCAGTTTCGGCAGCGGGGTGTCGGTGAGCAGGTGCCGGACGAAGGCACCGACATTGTTGAGGGCGCGCATCGGGGTGAGCTTCTGCCCCTGGGGCGTGCGTTCGGTGAGGTCGTGGCCGGCATTCGGGGTGTACGAAATATACTTGTCCCCGGGCAGGTCGTCCCAATAGAGGTTGAGGGCGTCGGTCGTCCAGTAGCGGTCGTTGTTGCCGAGCACGACGAGCTTCGGCATGGTGAATTTCCGGCGGTAGATCCACGGGTCCACCATGCTCCAGAGCTTCTGGGCGGCCGGGGTGTCGGGCAGCGGGACCAGTCCGCGTTTGGTGTACGGCTCGATCTGTTCGCTCGGCTCGCCAAACGACTCGATCTGGTACGGCAGCTGGGCCCGCATGTTCAGTGTGTCAATGACCATCGGGGTGATGGCAAGAATGCGCGGATCGCTGGCGGCGGTGAGCCAGGTCGTCCAGCCACGCTTGGAAGCACCGCCGACGATGAAGTTTTCCGTTTTCTGCGGCCATTTCTGTCCGCTGAGTTCCTGGATGGCGTCCATCGCCTTGACCAGGCTCTTGACCATGGGAAAGAGGAGCGGCCACGAGCCGTCGCCGGTTTCCAGGTAGCGCACAAAGGTTTCGGCAATCAGGTCGTCCTCGCGCTTGCCGTCGAAAAGCGGCTGCCGCGGCACACCGAGCAGGATGGCCACCGGTGCCTTCACCTTGCTGGCGACGAGGGTGCCGAAGACGGCATTCTTCGGGTCCGCCTTGCCGCCCTCGTTGAGGAGAAACACGGTCCTGGTCGAGGCTCCCTTGGGAAGAAACACAACCAGATCATGCTCCCATGGGATCCCCTGCCACACCTGGCTGGTCAGGTGCACATGAAACACATCGCAGGCACCAACCGGCTTCTGATCGGCGAGCGCCCAGCGGGCGTCGGGCTCGGGACGGGCCACGTAGCGCGCCAGATCATCCGGCAGGGCGACTTCGGCGGAGGCCCGGGATGGCAGGAGCAGTCCGGCCGCGGCAAGGAGAGCGAGCGATTTCATGGCAAGCAGCTTATAATATTCCGCGGCCCGCTCAATGGAAAGAAGATGCCGTGAAATGGGGCGATTGCGGGTTTTTTCCTGTTCGTCAATGGGTGGTCCGGTTACGATTAGGTCACATTTCCGGATTCTTCTCCGGAACCGCTGTGTTGCCGGGGCCTTGGCGATGGGTGAGATACCGTCACAGGGTTCCGGTAGACGTGTTCCGGGGACTTTTCCACCATCCATCCATGATGTCCGCTTCACCCGCTTCCCGTCGTTCGACCCCCGCTCGGTCGAGTCATTCCGGTCGTTCCGCCGGTCGCGCCCCGCGTCCATGGTTGCTGTGGATGGTGGTTTTCGGCGTCCTCGGCCTGTCGCAGGCCGCCGTCGCCCAGCTGCGCCTGACCGAAATCCAGGTCGTCAGCGTGGCCGGCCTGCGGGACGAGGATGGCTCCGCGCAGCCGTGGGTGGAAATCTGGAATCCCAGCCAGACGACCAAGGTGGCGATGAACAACTACAAGTTGACCGACGGTACCACCACCTGGACGTTTCCCCCTGCGGACATCATGCCCGATGAGCACATGATCGTGTGGCTCTCGGGAAAAAACCGCCGGGTTTCCACCGCCCCTCTGCACACCGATTTCACGCCGAAACCGGGGGGTGGCTCGATCAGCCTGCTCAATGCGGCGGCCACGCCCGTCCTGCTTTCGCAATTTGATTACCCGGCCCAGGCGGCGGACGTCTCGTGGGGGCGCGACGCCAGTGACGCCGCCGTCACGCCGACCCTGACCGGCTTCTATGCGGTGCCGACCCCCAACGAGCCCAACAGTTATGAGGGCCCTGGTGTCGCCGGCCGCGTCACCTTCAGCCAGACCAGCCGCGCCTTCAGCGGCACCCTCGACGTCAGCCTGACCCAGACCACGCCGGCCGACGGCGCGGAAATCCGGTTCACCACCAACCGGTCGCTGCCGAACGAAACCAGCACGTTGTACACCGGCCCGATCACCGTGAGCGCCACCACCATGATCCGGGCCCGCGTGTTCCAGCCGGGCAAGCTGCCCGGCGAAATCAACTCCCAGGCGTTCCTGCTGCTCAATGCCAATGCCGAAAATTTCAGCTCCGCCATCCCGATCATCGTGATCACCAATTTCCTCACCTCCCAGCCGCCCAACGATGGCGATCAGGCGTCTTTCATGTGGGTCTGGGAGCCGGCCGCGCCCGACAACCGCGCGCGCTTCAGCAACCCGCCGACGCTCGCTTCCCGCACCGTGATCGACAAACGCGGGTCCAGCACCCTCGGCAATGCCAAGTTCAACCTGAACGTGGAAACCCGGAACTCCTCAAACGAGGACCAGGTCCAGTACCCGCTGCTCGGCATGCCGCTCGAATCCGACTGGGTCCTGCACGCGCCCTTCGATTTCGACCGCTCGCTCATCCACAATCCCCTCGCCTACGCCCTGAGCCGGTCGATCGGCCGTTACGCCAGCCGCAACCGCATGGCCGAGGTCTTCATGGAAGTGACCGGCTCTTCTCTCAATTTCCCCGGCACCACCAGCGGCGACTACTACGGCGTCTACAACGTCATGGAAAAAGTGCGGCGCAACAACGACCGCGTCGACATCCGCCGTCTGGAAAAATACGACAACGACAACGTCTCGAAGACCGGCGGCTGGATCTGGAAAGTCGACCGCCTCGACCCCGGTGACTCCGGATTCTCCGCCGGTGGCCAGAGTTTCGCGTATTACACGCCGAAGGAAATCGACGTGAAATCGCCCCAGCGCGACCCGCAGGAGCAGTTCCTCGCCAAAAACACGCTGCCGACCGCGGCCAATCCGCTGCCCGCCGGCTACATCAAACAATTTGCCGACGCCCTGAACAAACCGACCTTCACCGATCCGGTGCTCGGGTACGCGCCCTTTCTCGACGTGCCGGCCGCCGTCGACCACCACCTGCACAACGTCTGGTGCTTCAATGTCGACGCCCTGCGCCTCAGCGGCTACTGGACCAAGGAGCGCGGCGGCAAGATGTATCCGGGGCCGGTCTGGGACTTTGACCGGGCGCTGTCATCGACCGACGGCCGCGACGCCAACCCGAAGATGTGGCGCTCGAATTCCGGCGACCAGGGGACGGATTTCTTCAATTACACATGGTGGAATCGGCTGTTCCGCGACCCGGATTTTTACCAGAGGTACATCGACCGGTGGCAGTCACTGCGCCGGCCCGGCCAGCCGTTTTCCGCGCCGGTGCTCAATGCGCTGATCGATTCGCTCAATGCGCAGATCGGCGATGAGGCCGTGACGCGTGATTTCAGCCGCTGGCGCCAGGCGAAGCGCGCGTGGACCAGTCCGTTCACCGGCACCGTCTACCCGGCCCCGACCAGCAACCCGGTGCAGGGGCAGGCCGCCGAAATCCAACGCATCAAGGACTGGATGCAGCAGCGCGCGGATTTCTTCGACACCCAGTGGGTCGGGCCGGTGACGGCCTCGCTGCCTGACGGCAATGTCCCCGCCGGCACCCAGGTCACGCTGACCGGGCCGGCCAACGCCACCATCTATTACACGATCAACGGGGCGGACCCGCGGCCGGCCGGCGGCGCCGTCGTTTCCAATGTGCCGGCTCTGGCTCCCGGCACCCGGGTTTATACCGGTCCGATCGAAATCACATCGACATCGCGGATCCGGGCCCGCGCCTTCAAGCCGACGCACACCGCGCTGACCGGCGCCAACAACCCGCCGCTGGTCAGCAAATGGGGCGGGATGCTCAACGTGCGGTTCGCCACCGATCCGCCGGCCACCCCCGGCTCCGTGGTCATTTCGGAAATCCAGTACAATGCGTCGGATCCGACCCCGGCCGAACTCGCGGTCAATCCGCTCTGGCAGGCGGGCGACTTCGAATTCATCGAGCTGCACAACCCGACCGCAACGGCCGTCGATCTGCTCGGGGTGAGCGTGGCCGACGGGGTCACCTATGCCATCACCGGCGAAGCCGCGCTCTCCCTGCCGCCCGGTGGTTCCGTGGTCATCGCCGACAATCCTGACGCCCTCGCCGCGCGCTACGGCACCTCCATCGGCCCGGTGATCGGCGGGTATTCCGGAAACCTCTCCAATGTCGGCGAGCTGCTCTCGCTGCTCGGCGCCACCGGCACCGGCATCTTCAGCATGACGTATGCCGACACCTGGCAGCCGACATCCGACGGCGGCGGTCCCAGCCTGACCGTCTACGACCCGCAGGCCCCCGTGGCGGGTTTTAATGACCCGGCCAACTGGCGGGCCAGCGCCGCGCCCGGAGGATCGCCCGGCGCCTACGACCCGATGAGCGCGCCGCGTCCCAATGGCGGCGGCGCGCCCGCCGGTCCGTTCACCGCCCTGCCGCTCAACGGCGTCCTCGAGGGCGGCCTCGGCGGGCCGGCCGCGCCCACTTTCCAGTGGAGTCTGGTCGGCGGCCCGGGCACCGCCACCATCACCCCGGCCAACGCAATCGCCGCCACCGCCACCTTCTCCAAACCGGGTGCCTACACGCTGCAGCTGACCGCCAGCGACGGCCTGCTCACCCGCTCCGGCAGCGTCGTCGTCTACGCCCAGGAAACTCCCGCGTCGTGGCTCGCCGGCTTCCCGGGCATCGGGTCGCTGGACCATGATGCCGAGGGTGACGGGCGCTCGAATTTCGCCGAATACGCCCTGCAGACGAACCCGACGGTGCCCGACGCCGGTGCTCCGCCGACCGTCGACCTCGTAAACGGCCGCGTCTCCCTCACGTTCACTCGCCTGAGCCCGTCCAGCGCCGTGGTGTATGACGTTCAGATCAGCGAGGATCTGGCGAGCTGGCGGGCGCCGACTGCCGGCGAACTCACCCAGGAAGTCCTCGCCACCGACGGATTCACCCAAACGGTCAAGATCACCGATACCAAGGCGGTCGCTCCGGGCGCCCCGCGCTACCTGCGCCTGAAAATGTCCGCGGCGCCGTAGCGCTTGCTTTTTCCTGCGGGCACAGTCATTCATCCACCATGATGACGCCATCTGCCACATTGTGCCGGGCCGCCGCCGCGGCCGCGGTCGTTCTTGCCTGTGCCTCCTGCCAGACGACCCCGCCACCACCCGACCGCTTCGCCCTCGCCGACCGCGACGGCAACGGCGTCCTCGACGCCTCCGAGGTCACCGACTACTTCGTTGGCACCATCTTCGAGGAACGCGATACCAACAAGGACGGCCGCATCACGCCGGCCGAATGGAACCCGCAGATGGACGCCGCCGAAGCCCGCGAATTCGCCAAACGCGACGCGGACAAGGACGGCGTCGTCACCCGCCAGGAAGCGGTCGCTTACGCCCTCGC
>JALRGF010000617.1 GCA_023253495.1 Verrucomicrobiales bacterium | reverse complement strand
AGTTTCGATTCCGGGAATTCCCGGTTCATGCGCAGGTAGCTGGTGAGCTGGGGCACGGTGAGGAATTGGGCGGGGAGTTTGGCGCTTTCGCTGAGCAGCCGCCACGGGGTTTCGCGCCAGCCGCGTTTGGCGAGCACGCCGCTCTGGACGTCGCGGTACTGGCGGGCGTCCGGGTGGTGGAACATTTCGCGCACCGAGCGGAACTGCCATTCGCCCGCTTCGCCCGGGGTGACGGCCGGCACCCAGTTGGCGCGCCGTGCGAAGAGCGACCAGCGCAGGCTGCCGTCCTCGTTGAATTCGTGGACCTCCACGCCGGTCATGAAATTGCGGTCGTTGAGGTCGATGGGCACATTTTCGAGGTACCAGAAGCGGCGGTCCTCGCGGTTGATGTAGGCGACGCGCTGGGCGTTGGTGCGGGTCTTGGAGTTCTGGCGGTCGGCGCCGAGGTCTTCGGCGAGCTGCATGAGGTCGCTTTTGCGGCGGTCGGCTTCCGGCGCGTACTGGTAGCTGCAGGCGAGGGTGATGATGGCGGCGAAGCCGCCGGCGAGGAAGAGCGGGAGGAGGAGCCGGGGCACGCTGATGCCGGCGGTGACCATGGAAATGATTTCGTTGTGGCGGGAGAGGCGTCCGAGCGAGTAGAGGACGGCGAGCAGCAGCGAGATGTCGATGATTTCGACGGTGAATTTCGGGAGCTGGACGAGGTAGAAGACGAGGACCTGGAGCGGTGAGAAGCGGGCCTCGATGAGGTCTTTGCCGTTGTCGTAGAAGTCGAAAAAAATGAAAAGGGCGAGCAACCCGCCGAAGCAGAGGGCGAACGGCACGAGGAACGAGCGGAGGATGTGCCGGTCGAGGACGCGCCCGCGCTGGTACATCCAGACCATGGCGGCGGGCGAGAGCAGGGCGAGGCTGGTGACGACCAGTTTGCCGAGGTAGGCGGGCAGCGAGCGGTCTTCGCCGAGGCGGCTGCGGGCGAGTTGTCCGCCGAAAGTGGCGACGACGTCTTCGAGCAGCCACCAGACGGTGATGGAGGCGCAGGCGAGGGCGACGGGCAGGACGATTTCGCGCCCGCGCAGGCGGATGAGGCCGAGGAGGAAGGCGGGCAGGAGGAGGAGGAAGGTCCAGCCGAGCCAGTCTTCGATGAAGCGGCGGAGGAATTCCGGACCGGCTTCCGGGGTGCTGGCGACGAGTGCCTGGAGGGCGCTGCCGGATTCACCGAGGGCATTGCGGCCCATCTGCCAGGCGAGGGCGGCGGATCCGGCGAGGCCGAGCAGGGAGGCGAGCAGGCCGAGGTGGGGGACGGTGCGCACAGCCTGCCACACCTCGGCGAGCCTTGCCTGGATGGCGGCGAGGCGTGGGGGTGGGGGTTGGTGCGCGGTTCCCGTCATGAAAAGGGAAAACAAAACCCGGCATTGGCGGCAGTTCAATGGCGGGTTCCGGCGATCGCGGTGGGCGGGCGGGTCCTTCGGGAGGGCGGAGGGCGGCGGTCAGGGGGGGCGCGGTGGCCGGTTGAGCTGTCGGCTTGGCAAACCCGGGTTCCGGGGGTATGCGGGGCGGGTGGCGATGATGATTTCGACGCTGTGGCCGACGAGGCGGGCCCGGGGAGCGGCGGCCGCGCTGGGAGCGGTGGCGGCCGCCGTGTTCTGTCTGGTGGTGGTGGGGCAGTCGGAGTGGGCGGGTCTGATCGGCGAGCGGATGAGCCGCGGGAAGAAACCGCGCCTCGAGGACTATCTTTTTGAAGGCCAGTGGCATGCGGCGGTGCTGACGACTGTGCTGTGTCTCGGGCTGGCCCTGACCGCGCGGTACTGGGTGGGTGGGGCCGGGGTTCAGGAGGCGGCGGCGGCGAAGGGCGGCGGTGGGGGGGCGGCCGGTCGGCTGGCCGGCCGGCCGGCCGGTCGCGGCCGCTGGTGGGTCCTTGGCGTGCTGGTGCTGGTGGTGGCCGGGGCGGCCTGGTTGCGGGCGCCGCGGATGACGCACAGCCTGTACAACGACGAGGAGTACATGTTCCGGCGGTACGTGGCGGGTGAGCACAAGCCGCTGCCGGACGGTTCGAGCGAGTGGCGGCCGGTGACCTGGCTGGGCACGCTGTGGGGAAACCAGATGGGGAACAACGGGGTATTCTACTCGCTGTTGTCCCGGGCGTGTTATGACGGGGCGGTGGCGGCCGGCCGGGCGCGGGCCACGCTGCCGGCGGAAGTGCCGCTGCGGGTGCCGGCGATGCTGGCCGGGCTCGGGTCGATCGGGGTGATCGCGCTGCTCGCCTGCCGCCTCGGCGGACCGGTGGCGGGTGTGGCGGCCGCGGTGCTGGCCGCGCTGCATCCGTGGCATGTGCGGTATTCGACCGAGGCGCGCGGGCACAGTCTGGTGCTGCTGCTGGCGCCGCTGCTGCCGCTGGTGCTGGCGCGGGCGGTGGATTCCGGCCGTTGGCGCTGGTGGGTGGTTTTCGGGGCGGTCGAGGTCGGGCTGCTCTGGGCGTTTGCCGGGTCGGTGTATTATGTGGCGGCCTTCAACTTTCTGGCGCTGATCTGGTTGTGGCGGCGGGGTGGCGGGGTGTGGTGCCGGTTTCTCGCGGTCCATGTGATGGCGGCGATGGTATATCTGCATTTGATGGCACCGTGTTTTCCGCAGATCCGGGCGGCGCTGGCAGCCAACGATGTTTTTTCCGCCGGTCTCGGCCCGATGTGGTTTGCCAATACCGGGTCGTTCCGGTTTGCCGG
>JALRGF010000650.1 GCA_023253495.1 Verrucomicrobiales bacterium | reverse complement strand
CGGACTGGAACAGGCGGGCCCCCAGCGCGCCTGGTTCAGCATCCACGTCCAGCGCGGCCACCATTTCTGCTTTGCCACGGTGCACGACCGCACCATCCAGTTCAAAGCCTACGATATTGAAGGCCGTCTCTTCGATACCTTTGAACTGACCAAACCGCCGGGGCGGTAGGCGGTCCATCCCCCGCGTCTCCCGGCGGCCCTGACTTCCCCCCACCCTCACACCACCGCCCATGAACCGCCGCCATTTCCACACCCGGGCCGCCTTGGCCGGGGCCGGGCTGGCCCTGACCGGCGGCCGCTCTGCCGCCGAGCCCCCGGCATGGCGGGTGGCGGTCATCGGCCATACCGGACGCGGAGGGTACGGTCACGGGCTCGACGTCATGTGGACGTCGGTGCCCGGGTGCACGGTGGTCGGAGTGGCGGACGCTGATGCCAAAGGCCTGGCGGCGGCGCGCTCCCGCCTCGGCGGCGTGCCCGGGTTTGCCGACTACCGCGCGCTGCTCGACACCGTGAAACCCGACCTCGTGGCGGTGGCTTCGCGCCATATTGACCAGCATGAAGCGATGTGCCTGGCTGCGGTGGAGGCGGGCGCGCGCGGGATCTACATCGAAAAACCGTTTTGCCGCACCCCGCGGGAGGCCGACACCATCCGGGCGGCCTGCCGGGCTCGCGGCGTGGCCCTCGCCGTCGCCCACCGCAACCGCTATCATCCCGTGCTCCCGGTCGTCGAGCAGCTGATCGCCGCCGGCGAAATCGGCGATGTCCTTGAGTGGCGCGCGCGCGGCAAGGAAGACCATCGCGGCGGAGCGCTCGACGCCTGGGTGCTCGGCACCCACGTCTTCAACCTCGCGGCGTGGGCGGCCGGGCCACCGCGCGCCTGCTCCGCCATGCTCTACCGCAACGGCGTCCCCTGCACCCGCGACGACCGGCAACCGGGAGACGAAGGGGTCGGCTGGGTCGCCGGTGACGCGCTGCATGCCCGCTTCGAAATGACCGATGGACGTCCGTTTTTTTTCGACTCCCGGCGCGACCGCGGCGAGCGCGACACCGCTTTCGGCCTCCAGATCATCGGAAACCGCGGGGTGATTGATTTCCGCGTGGACCGCGAACCACTCGTCCACCTGCGCCGCGGCAACCCGCAGAATCCGGCAGCGTCCGGCACCCCGTGGATCCCGGTGAGCACCGGCGGCCTCGGCGTGCCGGAGCCGATCCCGGACCTCGCCCAACGCATCGCCAGCCACCAGGCCGCCGCCGAAGACCTGATCGATGCCATCACCCACGGCCGCCCGCCGCTCTGCGACGCGGAAGCCGGTGCCACCACCGTGGAAATGGTCTGCGCGATTTTTGAATCGCACCGTCAGGGAGGTGCCCGGGTGGCGCTTCCGCTCCAGACGCGCGACCACCCGCTCGACCACCTGTAAACCCGCAACGCCGGCACGGAGGCGTGGCGCTCCCGTTCCGGAGACCGATTCTTTTGCCCACGGCCGTTCCTCCCTTGGCGTTCCCCCCCATGCCATTTCCGACCGACCCGGCCCGGCCCGGGCCCGCGGCAGCGGGTCCCCGATTTTCCTTTTCAGGACCAGTGGCTTCCGGCCGGATTCTGGATTTGATGGCCGGTGTATGCAGTATGTTTCGACCCGTGGGCAGACCCGCCCGCATACTTTCACGGAGGCGGTAGCCGCCGGGCTGGCTCCTGACGGCGGATTGTTTCTGCCCGAATCGCTGCCGGACCTGAGCGGGCACGCGGCCGGGTGGGCCGGGCTCGACTATGCCGGGCTGGCGGCCGCCTTTCTGTCGGTTTTCGGGACCGACATCGACCGCGCCGAGTGGGAGCACCTGA
>JALRGF010000515.1 GCA_023253495.1 Verrucomicrobiales bacterium | reverse complement strand
CCCCCCGGCCGAGCGATCAGCAGCACCAGTTGCTCCAGGAGAACGAGGCGCTGCTCCAGGGCCTGGAGCTCAGCGGTGCCGGCCTTCCCCGTGGCCCCCGTGGCCTTCCCACCTGAGGGGGCTTTGGTCTTGGGAGGGGGCAGCAGGGAAAGAGGCGGCGGACCGTTGGGATCTGCCAGCAGCAGCCCCACCATCACGTCCTTCCGGGCGCGCTTGGCCACCTTGATCCCCCTCTGTGCGCAGAGCTCCTGGAGGGTGATGTCCCTCCCCCACTTACCAAGAGGGGCGAGCCTAAAAAGGCGAAGAAGGTGGTCGCTCCACAGCCCAAGATAAGAAAGAGATTGATGATGCCTTTGCCCCATCGTTTCTTCATCAAGTTCCATATGGATGCGGCAATGAGTCCCAAGAACGCTAGAACTGCAATGCAGAACAGCACGTTCGCCACAAAGGCCAGCGGCTTCCATCGCGGAACCGCCGTGATCGTGTAGCCAGCAAGCAGGCAGATATACACAAGTGCAGGTAGCCACCAACTACTGAAGTATTGCGTCAGGATTCTTTTCACCATTTCTCATCGAACAGTTTTATTATCCGACCGTCACTCTTTGTCCTGGGTAGGCGACCGTCGCATAGCTGGGTCAAATGCGACCGGGAGGGGCAGGGCTCTGCGTGGTGTGTTCATGGAGGATTTTTGGCAGAGGAGCCCTGGGGAGCCAAGGGGAAATGAAATGGCGGCTTGGCGGAATGACTCGGAGGTCGAATGGGCGGGGTGCGCGGGGCAGGCGGGGCTGCCGGGTTCGGTGGGTGTTACCGGGTGGGGGCGGGTGATTTGCCGAGGGAGCCGAGGAAGCTGAAGAGGTCGATGAGTTCGTCGCGGGAGAGGGAATCGAGCAGTCCGGCGGGCATGAGGGAGCCGACGGATTTTTCTCCGGTGAGTGACGGGTGGGGCAGGCTGCGGATGGTGGTGGAGGCCGGGTCGCGGAGGTTGAGGTGGTGGGGTGGGCCGGGGGCGCGGTAGCCGACGATGATGTCGCCGGTGCGGGTGGTGGCCTCGATGGCTTCGTAGCCTTCCTTGATTTCCTTCTGGGGGGCGAGCACGGCGCCGACGAGAAAATCGATCGGCTGGGCGGCCCCGACGGCGTCGAGGGCGGGGCCGAGGCGGCCGCCTTGGTCGTTGAGGGCGTGGCAGGCGGTGCAGGTGAGTTCCGGGCGGAGGTAGATGTCGCGTCCGCGGGCCGGGTTGCCGCGGGTTCGGGCGTCGGCGGCCAGGGTGTCGGCGAAGGAGGAGGACCACGACCAGGTGGTGGCGGGGGGCCCGGCGGCCTGGGTGAGCGTGGCGGTGATGCCGGGGTGGGCGAGGCCGCGTTCGCTGAGGGTGCGTTGGGCGGCGGCGGCGCTGGCGGGGGACGGCAGGGTGGATTGCAGGGCGTGGGCGAGGGCGTCGGCCCCGCCGGCCCGTTGGAAAAACGGGGGCAGGAAAAATGTCGTTTGGGAGGCGCCGTCGTCGGCGGCGAGCCGGGCGGCGGCGAGCTGGGCGGCGGCGGCGGGGTCGAGGGCGAGCAGCCCGGCGAGGGCGCCCGGGGAGGAGGAGGCCCGTTCGAGGAGGACCGGTTTCAGGGGGGTCAGATTCCAGGCGCCAGCGAGGCGCAGGGCTTCGTTCTGGACGGCGGGAGAGCGGGAGTCGAGCAGGACTCGCGCGAGGGTAGTGAGGTCACCGGGAGGGACCACGCCGCGGAGCTGAGCGGCGCGGGTCACGCCGGGGAGCAGGCGCGCTTTGAGCGCCTCGTCGTCGAGGGCGAGAATAGTCGCGAGGTCATCGGGGGCTCCGGCCTCGGCGAGAATGCCGAGAAACGCTTCGCGGCTGGCGTCATCGAGAGTGGGGGAGCGCCAGAGCGCGCGCAAGGCGTCGAGCGTGTCGGGGGTGCCGTCGGCGCGGACGAGACGGGCGAGGCGGTCGGGGTGGCCGTCGAATGACAGGCGTCCATCCCGCAGGACCGGAAGCCAGTGCGGCTTGAGCGAGGCGACCGCCTGGTCGAGGGCGAAATCGAGAAATCCGTCGGTCGGCTGGTCGGTGGCGATGAGGGCGATTTCCACGGCCTCCGGGGTATCGAGGAAACTGGTGGCGATGACGGCGTGGAGGCGGACGCGGGGATCGGGGTCGGCGGCGAGGGTGCGCAGGGCGGCGGCGATCTGGTCCGGGGGAAACGGGGAGGTGACGAACTGCAGGGCGCGGGCGGCCTGGGCGCGCAGCGCCGGGTTGGCGGCTTTCAGGGTCTCGTCGATGTCCTGCCAGGTGAGGGCCTCGTGATTGCGGAGTACGTCGAGGCGTTCTTTGGCGGCGATTTCGAGGCGGGTGGTGTCGGGACGGGTGGTCGTGTCGGTGGTGGTCCCGGCGGGCGGCTGCGCGAGGGCGGTGATCACTTCGCGGCGGGGTTTTTCGGCGAGCAGGCGGCTGGCGAAGCGGCGGGTCCAGCGGTCGGGCGAGGCCAGGGCCTGGGCGAGTTCGGCGGCGGTGGCGGTGGCCAGGGCGGGTTTCGGCGTGAGCGGGCGGCCGGTGGCGGTGACGCGCCAGATGCGGCCGTGGGAGCGGTCGCGCTCGGGGTGGCGGAAACTCGTCTGGTAGTGACCGATGATCGGGTTGTACCAATCGCAGATGTAGAGGGCGCCGTCGGGGCCGAATTTGACATCGACCGGGCGGAAGCTGCTGTGGGACGAAGTGACGAGCGGTTCGGCGTCCTCGAGGCGGAAGCCGGAGCCGTGGTCATGGACGGTCATGGTCCAGACGCCGTTGTTGAGGTAACCGCCGACGATGAGGCGTCTCTGCCAGTGGTCGGGAAAGTGGGAGGTGCCGACAATTTCCCCGCCGCTCATTTTCCGGCCGCGGCCGGTGGGCCAGAGGTTGGCCGGCTGGGCGGGTTTGGGCCGCTTGACCATGCCGGGTGCCGGGAAAATGACGACCGAGTTGTTGCCGGCGAGTTCGAGCGCCTCGCCCCAGTCGGTGAAGACGAACCCCCAGGGGTTTTGCGGGTCGGCGGCGCTGCCGTAAAAGCCTTCGAGGCGCAGGGTGCGCGGATTCAGGCGCCAGATGCCGGCCTGGTCGAGGCGGACGATGCCGAAGGGGGTTTCGACGCGGCCGTAGGCGTGCAGCCCCTGGCAGAACCAGAGTTCGCCGCCCGGGGCCCAGGTGAACGAATTGATGTTCTGGTGGTTGTCGCCGGTCCCGAACCCGCGCAGCACAACCTCGCGGTGGTCGGCGCGGCCGTCGCCATCGGTGTCGCGGAGCAGGAGCAGTTCGGTGCCGTGGCCGAGGTAGCAGCCGGTGCCATCCGCCAGGGTTTCGAGGCCGGTCGGGATGAACAGGCCGTCGGCGAACACAGTGGTGATGTCCGAGCGGCCGTCGCCGTCGGTGTCCTCAAGGATGAGCACTTTGTCGTCCGGTTCCTGACCGGGCTCGATCTGCGGGTAGACCGAGCTGCCGGTGACCCAGAGCCGGCCGCGGGCGTCAAAGCGCATCTGGATCGGCTTGATGACGCCGTCGGCTTCGGAGGCGAACAAATTGGCCTCAAAACCCGCGGCCAGCGTGAACGAGGCGCGTTCGGTATCCGGGTGATCGCGGTCTTGCGCGTGGGCGGGGGTGCCGAGCCCGGTCCCGAGGGCGAGCAGGCCGGCGGTCAGGGCGCGGGCGAGCGGGCCGAGATGTACGCGGGTGGCGTCTCCCAGGGGCGGCCGGGAGTGCCGGGGCGAAACCCCGGGCCACTCTTCGGCGGTCGCGGCGGTCGCGGCGGTCGCGGCGGTTCGGTCGGGGGATGGAGCGGCGGCGGTCATGGTGTGCGTTCGGCGTCGAGGGACTGGCGGATTTCCGATTCCCGGGCGGCCACCAGCGGCAGCCACTGGAGCATTTCCTCGGGGAACCAGCGTTTCGTCGGGTCGCGGTGGTCGCGGCTCGACTGCTGTTCGGTGCGGTCGCCGTTCAGGAACGCCCAGTTCTGCGGGCGCCAGTAGTGGAACCACAGGGTGTTTTTCCGGCGGACGAGGGTGGCGAGCTTAGGAGCGGGTGGGCCAAGCCGGGTGAGGCCGAGCGGGCCGAGAGCGGCGGCATCGACCGGGTGAGCCGGGGTGTCGGCGAATGCCCAGCCGCGGCGCCGGGCGAGGTCGCGGGCGGCCTGGTTGTACGGGGCGACGGAGGCCGGCGCGGTCCCCTTGGGCGGGCGGGCGGCGAGCAGAAGCACCCGCCGGTTCCCCCCGGCAAGGCGGTCGATCAGTTTTTCGTAGGCGGCGGCAAAATCGGCCACGCCGTCCGGACCGGCAAGCGATTCCATCTTGCCAAACTGGGCGACGACGACCGTGGCGCCGACCGACTGCATCTGGTTTTCCCAGGCGGGGAAATTCAATTCCCGGAACTGCTCGAACACGGTGTCGCCTTCGAAAGCGAGGTTGCGGAACCGCACGGTGGCCAGCCCGGGCTGGCGGAGGACCAGCAGCTCAAACTCCGGCTCGTCCCGCAACACCACCATATCCTCTCCGCCAACCAGCGCGACCACGTCATCGCTTTGAAAAAAACCGGGGCTCTCCGGCGGCGATTGGCCAGCGCTGGTCACGGCGAGCATCCCGGCGGCAAAGACGACAGCAACGGCAATCGGGCTCATCCCCTGACATGTGGGGCGATCCGCCGCGGATGCAACGCGGAATGCGATGTCGGGACAGGTACACCGTGGGAGTCGGCAAGAAGGTGGGACCGGACTTCCAGGCCGGTTGGCGGTGGGCGCGGTCACGGTGCCGCCTGTTTTCCGGCTTTTTCTGTGCGTGCCCCGGGCGCGAGCCATTGGCGCGTGGTCCGAGGGTGGGCGCCCCGGGGTGGTGCGCCTGTAGG
>JALRGF010000505.1 GCA_023253495.1 Verrucomicrobiales bacterium | reverse complement strand
GGTGCCCTGGCCCATCGGGGTGCGGCCGAATTCGCCGCCCCAGAGGACGAGGGTGTCATCGAGCAGGCCCCGTTGTTTGAGGTCCTTGACCAGGGCGGCGCCCGCCTGGTCGGTGTCCAGCGCGGCTTTGGGCATGGATTGTTCGATGTTGCCGTGGTGGTCCCAGGCGCGGTGGTAGAGCTGGATGAAGCGTACGCCGCGTTCGGCGAGGCGGCGGGCGAGCAGGCAATTGGAGGCGAACGACCCGTCGCCGGGCTCCTTGATGCCGTACATGTCGAGCACGTGGGCCGGTTCGTCCGGGAACTCGGTGAGTTCGGGCACGCTCGACTGCATGCGGAAGGCGAGTTCGTACTGGGCGATGCGGGTGTGGGCCTCGGGGTCGTCGTGGCGGTCGGCGGTGATGGCGTTGAGGCGGTTGATTTCGTCGACGACGAGCCGCTGGGTGCTCTGGCAGACGCCCTCGGGGTTGCCGACGTAGTGGACGGCGTCGCCGCGCGACTGGAAGAGGATGCCTTGGTAGCGGCTGGGGAGGAAGCCGGCGCTCCATTGGCGGGCGCTGACCGGCTGAGCGCCGTTGTAGCCGCGGGCCTGGGACATGAGGACGATGAACCCCGGGAGGTTCTCGGATTCCGACCCCAACCCGTAGAGCAGCCATGACCCCATGCTGGGGCGCCCCTTGAGGATGCTGCCGCTGTTCATGAACGCCTGAGCGGGGTCGTGGTTGATCTGCTCGGTGACCATGCTGCGGACGATGCAGATGTCGTCGGCGAGGCCGGCGGTATGGGGAAAGAGGTCGGAGATTTCCTGACCGCTGGCGCCGTGGCGGCGGAATCCGGTGAACGGTCCGCGGACGCGCAGTTCGGCATTCTGGAGCTGGGCGAGTTGCTGGCCGCGGGTGATGCTTTCGGGAAACGGCTGGCCGTGAAGCCGGCGGAGTTCGGGTTTCCAGTCGAAGCTTTCGAACTGGGAAGGACCGCCGGCCATGCAGAGGTGGATGATGCGTTTGACGCGGGGGAGCCGGTGGGCGGTGAGCGCCCGGGAGAGGTGGGTGAGGGCGAGGCTGCCGAGGCTGAAGCCGCCGGTTTTGAGGAACGACCGGCGGGCCAGGCTGCGGGCGATGGGGTGGTGGGTGACGGCGGGCATGTCAGTAGCGGGTGACGGTCTCGTGCAGGTTGAGGAGGACGCGGCAGACGCTGGTCCAGGCAGCCAGTTCCACGGGGTCGCCGGCGGGCGGCGGGAGCTGGCCGGTAGCGAGCAGGCGCCGGGCGTTTTCCGGCTGCCGGGCGTATTCGGTGCGCATGCGTTCCAGAAACTGGCGCAGTCCGCTGAGTTCCTCGGGGGACGGCGGGCGGGCGAGGGCGGTGCGGCAGGCGTGGGTGAGTCTGGCGTCGTCGTCCGCGCCTTCGAGGCGGGCGGCCCAGACGCGGGCGGCTTCGACGAAACTCGGGTCATTGAGCAGGGTGAGCGCCTGTTGGGGTGTATTGGACGCGGTGCGGAGGGCGATGCAGTCTTCGCGGGAGGGGGCGTCGAAGTTGGCGAGCATCGGATGGAGGAAGGTGCGTTGCCAGTGGGTGTAGAGGCCGCGGCGGTACTGGTCGGCGCCGGAGTCCGGCTGGTAGGTGCGGTCGGGGAACTGCAGGCCGGCGTAATAATCGGCCGGCTGGTACGGTTTGACCGGCGGGCCGCCGCGGGCCGGGTTGAGCAGGCCGGCGATGGCCAGGGCGTTGTCGCGGACGATTTCCGCCTCCAGGCGGCGGGCGTTCTGAGCGGCGAGCCGGCGGTTCAGGGGGTCGGACTCGCGGGTTTCCGGGCGTGGCCGGGACGCCTGGCGGTAGGAGTGGCTGGTGACGAGCAGGCGTGTCATGTGGCGCAGGTTCCATCCGGTTTCCATGAATTCGGCGGCCAGCCAGTCGAGCAGTTCCGGGTGGGTGGGGGATTCGCCCTGAGCGCCGAGGTCGTCGACCTGGGCGCTGAGGCCGGTGCCGAAGAACTGGCGCCAGAGTCGGTTCATGACGACGCGGGCGGTGAGCGGGTTCGAGCGGTCGGTGAGCCATCGGGCGAGGCCGAGGCGGTCCGGCGGCCCGCCGGTGCGCGGGAGGAAGGCGGGGGTGGCGGGGGAGACGATTTCGCCGGTGGTATCCTGCCAGTGGCCGCGGGCGAGGACGCGGATGGTGAGCGGGTGGTCGGTTTTTTCGGTGACCATGACCGGGGTGCGGCCCCCGCGGCAGGCGAGGATGGCGGCGTCGAGGGCTCGGGCCAGCGGGGTGGTGACGCGGAGGAAGGCGGCGGCGTCCGGGGTCGGAGGCGGGCCGGGGTCGAACGCGATGCGACCGATGACCGGCGAAACACTGATCCGGAGCGAGGCGGCGAGGTTCCCGGGCAGGGTGAGGCGGAGGACAGTGCTGTCGGACATGACGAGCGGGCGCTCGGGCAGGAAGACGGCGGTGTGCGGGCGGTGGGCGAGCCCGGGTTCGCTGGTCCAGCTGTCGCCGAGGCCGGCGATTTCGTGGCCGTTGGCGTAGCGGCGGCGTTTGTGGTCGGCTTCACTGAAGTGGATGGCGACCGGTTGCGGGTGGCCGGCGGCATCAACGTGATGGAATTGCGGTTTGAGGGTGGCGCCGGTTCCCTGGCGGGTGATGGAATTCCGGTGGCCGGGGTCCGGCAGCCATTCGAGGCGGATGGCGGTGACCGTTCCGGTGACCGGCAGGTCGATGGTGGTGTCGCGGGCCGGTCCGGGAGCGAAGGTGATGCGGCGGTCGGCGGTGACGGTGGGGGTGGCGTCCGTTTCGGTGGCGCGCGGGGCGGGGGCGTGCCAGCCGGAGGGGTTGAGCTCGAGAAACTGACGGGCCTCGTGCTGCCATGACTCGAAGGCGGCGCGGCGGGCGGGGTCGGCCAGCAGGGCGGGCGTGGCGTCGGCCAGGAGCTGATCGGCCTCTGCGGTGAGCCGGGCGATTTTTTCCCTGAGCGCGGGGCTGCTGACGAGGCGTTCCGGCGGGAACGGGTGGTCGTTGCTCCAGCCGCGGAGGTCGGGGTTCGGGGTGTACGGGTAGTCGTTGTAGACGCCCCATTGTCTGACGTCAGCGAAGAACGCGCCGAGGGCGTAAAAGTCCTTCATCGACCACGGGTCGAACTTGTGGTCATGGCATTCGGCACAGCCGACGGTGGCTCCCAGCCACGCCATGCCCACGGTGCGCACGCGGTCGGCGGTATATTTCGCGAGGTACTCGCCCGGCTGGGCGCCACCCTCGCGCGTCATCATGGTCAGGCGGTTGAAACACGTGGCGGTCCATTGGGCGTCGTCCGGGTCCGGCAGCAGATCGCCGGCCAGCTGTTCGGCGGTGAAGCGGTCGAACGGCATGTTGGCATTGAAGGCGTCGACGACCCAGTCCCGGTACGCCCAGGCATTTTGGTTCTGATCGCCGTGAAAGCCGACGGTGTCGGCGTACCGGACGACATCCAGCCAGTGCTGGGCCATGCGTTCGCCGTGGTGGGGCGAAAGGAGCAGTCGGTCGACGACGTCGCGGTACGCGGTGTCCCCGGCGTCGCGGGCGAATGTGTCCACGTCGGCCGGTGACGGCGGCAGTCCGGTAAGATCGAGGGCGAGCCGGCGCAGCAGGGTGGCGGGGTCGGCGGCGGGTGATGGAGGCAGGGCGTCGGACAGCAGCGGGGCTTGAATGAAGGCGTCAATGGGATTGAGGACGCGGGCTGCCGGCTGGGTCAGGGCGGGCACCGGTGGCCGGACCACCGGAGTGTAGGCCCAGTGGGCCTCGTACGGAGCGCCGGCCTCAATCCACCCGCGGATCCGCTCTTTCTGCTCCGCGGTCAGCGTCTTGTGGGAATCGGGTGGCGGCATCACGTCGTCGGCCTGCGTGGAAAAAAGTCGCGCGACCAGTTCGCTCTCGTCCGGCCGCCCCGGGACGATGGCCGGGCGTCCGCTGTCGGCGGGTTGCAGGGCGTCCTCCCGCCGGTCGAGACGCAACCCGCCTTTGCGGTGGCCGGCGTCCGGGCCGTGACAGGCGAAACAATGGTCGGCCAGCAGCGGCCGGATTTCGCGGTTGTAGGAGGATGGTCCCGCGGCGGCCGAGGTCGCCACCAGAGATATTCCCCATATATAGACTCGCAGGACCCGGAGCATGGCGCATTCTCCGACGGTTTCGCCGGAGGCTCAAGGCGCAACTGCCGGGAGGATTCTCGGGATCCCGCAGCGGGGTCCGCCCCGACGGGCCATGGTGGGTGGTGGTCAGGAGCGGCTGAAGAAAAGTGTGAAAAACTAGTTGCGCAGGCGGCCGCGCCCGGCAATGTCACCCTTCCTTCTTGGCGGGGCTGGGTCAGCACTGCTCACAGGATTTATCGGGACGCGCTCCGGAAAAGAAGCGCACGTTCAGCAGTTGCCGCCTCAAAGTGAGGTGGCTTGGACGCGGTCCCGGTAAGTGTTGCAAGGGGGGGAGTTACAGCAGGGGAGACCGCCCAGTCCATCGGAATCGCCTTTCCGTCCGTTCGTCATGCCAACCATCCAACAGCTTGTCCGCAAAGGTCGCACACCGGCCCGCGTGAAATCGAAGTCTCCGGCCATGGAGAACTGTCCGGCGCGTCGTGGCGTCTGCCTGCAGGTGATGACCCGTACGCCGAAGAAGCCGAACTCCGCGCTGCGTAAAGTCTGCAAAGTGCGCCTGACCAATGGCTACGAAGTCATCGCCTACATCGGTGGTGAAGGCCACAATCTCCAGGAACACTCGATCGTCCTCGTCCGCGGCGGCCGGGTCAAAGACCTTCCGGGTGTCCGCTACCACGTCGTCCGGGGTGCCCTGGACTGCCTCGGAGTCGACAAACGCCGCGTCAGCCGCTCCAAGTACGGCGCCAAACGTCCGAAGCCCGGCGCCGCCGCCGCACCCGCCAAGGGCAAAAAATAATCGCCCTTCCGTTTTCCGGATCCCGATCCCCCACCGTTTCACCGCTCAACTGATCCCGCCATGGCCCGCCGCAAACGAGTCTACCACAAGCCCGACTACCGCGACTCGCGTTATGATTCGCCGCTCGTCGCCCGCTTCGTCGCCAAGATGATGCAGGGAGGCAAAAAATCGACCGCCGAGCGGATCGTGTATGCCGCGATTGACAAGGTGAACGAAAGTTCCAGCTCGGTCGATCCGCTGGAAATTTTCAACCGCGCGGTGGAAAACGCCAAGCCTCGCCTTGAGGTGAAATCCCGCCGCGTCGGTGGCGCCACCTACCAGGTGCCGCTGGAGCTCTCGGCGGACCGCTCTGACTCGCTCGCCATGCGCTGGCTGATCAACTACGCCCGCAACCGC
>JALRGF010000482.1 GCA_023253495.1 Verrucomicrobiales bacterium | reverse complement strand
ACCCTGGGAGTGGTGGTGGCCGGTGTCGGCTTCCGCAGCTTCGAGCGTCCGTGGTGGCGCAAGCTCGGGGCGTTGTGTTTTCTGGGGGCGAGTTATCTGGCGGGGTGGGCGTTGACCGGCAGCCACGGGGTTGGGGTGCTGCTGGTGGCGGCGTGGTTTTTCCTGCCGTGGCTGGAGATTCTGCTGCGGATCCGGCACCTGCGGATGCCGCTCGACAAGACGTTGAGAGCGGGGTTTGCACCGTCGTCGGAGCGGTTCCCGAACCTCGGGGCGATGACTTCCGAGATCGAAAGGAGCGGGTTTGAGCGGGTGGAGGACACTTGTCTGGAGTGGGACGGGTCGCGGCAGTTCATGCGGCTTTTCCATCATCGGGGCGAGCGGTTGCAGGCGGCGGTCTCGCTGCTGGAGCAGGGCGGGGTGTCGCTGACGTGGGTGAGTGTGTCGTCGCGGATGCCGGACGGACGGACGTGGACGACATGGAATTATCCGTTTTCGAACACGATGATGCTGGCGCCGGAGACGCGGTTGCACACGGTGCCTGACGCGGATTCCTTTGAGGATCTGCTGGCGGCGCACCGGGAGATGTTGTGCGGCGACGGTCTGCGGCCGGAGGAGATGGCGGAGACCGAGCCGGAGGCGTTTTCCGAGCTGATTCAGCGGGAGACCCGCCGGCAGATCGATCACAATCTGGATCGGGGCCTCATCACGCTGTCGGGGGAGGGCACGTTCCGGTATTCGTTCCGGGGGTATCTGTTTCTGTGGCGGCAGTTTCTCCGCGACATGGTCCGGCTTTCCTGATCCCGTGATGCGTGTGGTGATCTGTCATTCTGTTTACCGTGTGTTGGCCGCCCTGCTTTTCCTGTCCGTGGGACCGGGATGGTCGGCGGTATTGACCAGCGGCGACGGCAAGACGCGGGACTTTGCGGTGGTGGTTTCGGCGGACCGGCAGGGGTTGACGGTGCGGGAATCGGCCGGGGGCAAGGATCTCATGATTCCATGGGCCCGGCTCGATCTGAGGATGTCAGCGGCGGCGAACCCGTGGTTTGAGGAGGCGCGGCTCAAGGCGATGGCGGGCGAAACGGTGGCCCTGAATATCGGTCGGCCGGCGGGGGAGGCGCCGGCGACCGCGGCACCCGCTCCGGCGGAGGCCGAGTGGCGCCGGGTGACGACGACGGTGACCGGCGGGGCGGGAAAGAATTTCATGTCCCTGGCGCTGTCCGCCTATGTGCATCGCGAGGTGGCGGTGCCGCGGTTGGCGGTGGTCTGGGTTGGTGCACCCAGTCCGCTGGCCCGGCGAGCGGATGCGGCGGATCTGGCGCGACGGATGCAGGGGGCGCTGGTGATGGCGGATTTTCAGGGGACGTATACCCGTGCGGAGGCGGGCAGCGGGGAGGCGCTGGTAGCCGGGGTGGCGGAGCTGTTGAAGAAGGCGCGGGGGGACGAGGTCAAAGAGGTTGAGAAGAAGAAGGAAAAACAAACGGAGAAAGACCCGGAGAAGGAGTCCGCGGAGGTGACGGCACCGGCGGGGGCGGGTGACGCGGAGGAGCCGGCCTTGGTGGTGATGGGTCAGGAGGAAGCAGCGGAATTTGTGTGGAGTCTGGTGTGCGCGCGGCCGGACGATGTGATGGCGGCCGTCATGGTGAACGGGGTGCACCGCGCGGAATCGACGGCCGGGTCGTTTGTCACGCCGTGTTTGTTTCTGGAGTCGCCGGCGCCCGTCGGGGCGGCGGCCGCGGATCTGACGCGCCCGCAGGCGTTATGGCGGCATTTTTCCACGGACGGGTGCCGCTGGTGTTATGCGGTGCCGGCGGGCGATCCGCTGGTGCTGGCGGTGGCCTTTGCGCGCGAGGTGGCGGCGGCCTCACCGTATGTTGAGGCGCTGGAGATGCTGGAGAGCTGGGAGAAGAACCCGCTGCGCCATCGGATTCCGAGGCCGGTGATGACCGCGAAAAGTTTCCGGGAGGATGGGTTCCGCCTGGCCACGGCGGATGGCCGGTCGGTGTTTCCGGTGAAATCGAAGGTGGGCGCGGCGCGCAATGATCGCGTCTGGGTGCCGAGTGCGGCATTTGCCGCGAGGCTGGCCGGCCCATAACCCGATGCCTCTGGTAGCCAGCACGTATGGCGCGCCGCCGTTGTGGCGGGATGGTCATACGCAGACGATTCTGTCGGCGGTGCTGCCGCGGGTGCTGCCGGCCTGGGGGGCCGCTGAGCGGCTGGAGCTTGCTGACGGCGATTTTGTCGACCTGCGATGGATGGCGCGGCGGCACCGTCGACTGGCGGTGTTGTCGCACGGGCTGGAGGGGTCGGTGCAGGCCGGCTACATGCGCGGGCTGGCCGGCACCCTGCAGCGGGCCGGCTGGGACGCGGTCGGGTGGAACTACCGCGGTTGCGGCGGAGTGGAGAACCGTCTGTTGCGGTCGTACCACAGCGGCGAATCCGGCGACCTGCGGGCGGTGGTGGCCCATGTGGCGCGCGGGTATGACCGCGTGGTGCTGGCCGGGTTCAGTCTGGGCGGCAACATCGCACTGAAGGCGGCGGGCGAGGGGGGGCTGCCGGCGTCGGTGGCCGCGGTCGTCGCCATCTCGGCGCCGGTCGACCTCGCGTCGAGCGCGCGCCGTCTGGACGAGGAACCGGCGAACCGGTTGTACCAGCGGCGGTTTCTGCGCACGCTGGTTGGCAAAACGCTGGCCAAGGCGCGGCGGTTCCCGGAGTTGCGGGCGCGTCTGGCCGGGGGCGACGGGGTGAGTGCGGTGCGGACCATCCGTGAATTCGACGAGCGGATCACCGCGCCGGTGCACGGGTTTGCCGGGGCGGCGGATTATTACGCGCGGGCCAGCGCGCGGCCGCTGCTGACACGATTGGCGGTGCCCTCGCTCCTGTTGAGCGCGCGCAACGACCCACTGCTCGACGGGCCGTCGTTTCCGGAGGAGCTGGCGCGGGCCGGCACGTGGCTGCATCTTGAAATCCCGGAGCACGGCGGGCACGTGGGCTTTCTCGATTGGCGCCGCGGACGGCAACCGTGGCACGAGCGGCGGGTGGCCACGTTTCTGGAGGAGGTCGCCTGAGCGGCGACCCCGGGAGGGAACCGGGAAATGCCCGAGCTTTCTTTCTTTGCGGGAGGGCGCGGGCTGGGTGACGATCCCGCATGCGACAGTTGATTCCTGTATGTGCGGCTCTGGCCGTGGCGGTGGTTTCCCGGGCTCGGGCTGATCATCCGCCGGCCGGCGAGCCCGCCGGCCATTCGGTGGCGGGGGAGGCCTTTGACGAAGGGCCGAGGCAGGCGGCGGTTCTCCTGCCGGGGGTGGCCGGATTGTGTCATTTTCCGGTGACCACGGCGAGCGCGGAGGCGCAGCAGTTTTTTGACCAGGGGGTCGTACAGCTGCACGGGTTCTGGTTTCTGGAGGCGGAGCGATCGTTCCGGCAGGTGCTCAAGCATGATCCCGAGTGCGCGATGGCATGGTGGGGAATGGCCATGGCCAATGTGGAAAACCCCAAGAGGGCGAAACTGCTCATGGCCGGCGGCATGGCGAAGAAACGCGACCACCTGACGCCCCTGGAGAACGCGTGGATGCAGTCGCTCTCCGATTTTTACGAACAGCGCAAAGGCGGCGACGACGAAAAGGCGCGGCTGCGCAACCTCGTCCGCGACTGGGAACAGATTGTGACTGATCATCCCGACGACGTGGAGGCCAAGGCGTTTCTGGTCGGGCGCATCTGGCGCAGCGACGCCTACGCCGGGATCAAGATCACCAGCCATCTCAGTGTGGACGCGCTGGCGCGGGACGTACTGGCCAAGGCGCCGCAGCACCCCGGCATCCACCACTACCGCATTCACCTCTGGAACGGGGAAAAAGATGAGCGCGCCGTGGATTCAGCCGACGCCCTCGGGGCCGCCGCCCCCGGAATCGCGCACAACTGGCACATGCCCGGCCATACCTACTCCTCGCTCAAGCGGTATGCCGACGCCGCCTGGCAGCAGGAGGCGAGCGCGCGCGTCGACCACGCCCACATGGCCCGGTTCCGGGTGCTGCCGGATGAAATCCACAACTACGCCCACAACAACGGCTGGCTGGTGGAAGACTATGTTTACATGGGCCGCGCCGCGGACGCCCTCGCCCTGTCCAAAAACCTCATCGAGCTGCCGCGCATCCCGCGGGGCAAAACCGGCGGCAACGTCGCCTCCCAGGACTGGGCGCGCGACGGGTCGTCGTTCGCTGAAGGCCGGCGCCGGCTGCTCTGGACGCTCTCGACCCTCGAGCTGTGGAAAGAAACCGCCGATCTGGCGTCGACCCCGTACCTCGCCTCGGTCGGCGATGAACGCGAGGACATCGAAATTGCCCGCCTGACCGGGCTGGCCGCCTTTGCCACCGGCGATACCCTCGGCGGACTGCGGCGCCTGGTCGCCCTGCACGAGCGCGAAAACGAGCTGCAGAAAAAGCGCGACGCCGCGGTGGCGGACGCCGAAAAGAAAAATCGCGAAGGCGGCAAGAATGCGGACGAGATTGCGAAGGCCCGGGAGCAGGCGGCGCAGAATTTCCATGACCCGATCACCCGGGTGCGGGAGGCGGCCGCCGAGCTGGGCGTGGCGGAAAAGCTGGCCTCCGGTGATCTGGCGGCGGTCCGGGCGCGGCTGCCCGAGTTGCGCGGGGTGCCCGAGACGCGTCTGGCCGGGTATCATGCGGCAGCCGGCGAGTGGGCGCCGGCGCTGGAAATCGCGCAGCGGGCGGCGACCGGGGCGCCCGGCCAGTGGATGCCGGCCCACCGGCACGCCGCCATTCTCGATCAGGTGCTGGCCAAGGCCGGCGCCGACGGCTGGGACGTCTGGGACGGCTGGGATACCAAGGCTCGCGAAGCCGAACGGACCGCCGCCGCCGAGCAGGCCGCCGCCGCCCGGAAACCTTCCACCCTCGCCGGACGGCCGCCACTGGACGACCTCGGTCCCGCGCACTGGTCGCCGTTTCCGGCACCCCAGTGGTCGCTGGCCGGATTGGACGGCCAGGCGCAATCATCGGCCGCCCTCGCCGGCCGGGCGTATGTGCTCGTCTTCTTCCTCGGTCACGAATGCACCCACTGCATGGAACAGCTCAACAGCCTGGCTCCTCATGCCGAGGCCTTCGCCGCTGCCGGGTTGCCGCTGCACGCGGTCAGTCTGGACTCCGCCGAAGGCCTGCGCGCCACCCTCGCCAAGGACGGAAAAACATTTCCGTTTCCCATTCTCTCCGATGATAAACAGGACGCCTTCCGGGCTTTCCGGGCCTACGACGACTTCGAATCACAGCCGCTGCACGGGGTGTTTGTGGTCGACGGCCGCGGGCTGATCCGCTGGCAGCACATCAGCTTCGAGCCATTCATGCGGTCAGAGTTTCTCCTCGAGGAAGCGAAGCGCCTGCTCGCCCTGCCCGTGGACTCGGCGGCTGTTGCCGGTCGCTGAGGCCGCACAAGATGCCGAGAGCAAAATGGGGCGGAACCTCCGGGCGTCCGAGGTGAGGCGGGCCCTCCGGGCATGGGAGGTGCGACGCGCCCTCCGGGTGTACGAGGTGGGGCGCGCCCTCCGGGCGCGCGCACGGCGGGCGTGTCCACTGTGCGGCCCGTTCCCCGCCTTTTCTTGTGCGCGCCCCGGGCGCCAGCCGTGAGCGTGTGTGCCACGGACATGCCTCCCATGCCCGTGTGTGGAGAAGAGACGTTGGAGGTAGGACAGGCGAGGTGAGCTGGGCCCTCCGGGCATGGGAGGTGGGGCGCGCCCTCCAGGCGCGCTGGCGGTGAGGACGTGTGAGGCCGGAAACTTTTCCGCCACCTCGAGCGGCGTGCCTGACGGCTCTGCCGGGGCGACGCCCGACCGGGCTGGGGACGCGCCTCTTCGGGACGCGCCTTTTCGGGAGAGGCGGCCTTTCGGGCGCGGGTCTCTCCCGGGGGGAATCGCGGGCCGTCGTGCCGGCCCCGACCCAAAGCGGTGTCGCAGCCACCGCACTCCCAAAGGCGGGCTTGCGCCCGGGGCATGCCCAAGAGGAGGCGAGGAACGGCCTGAGCCATGGACGAGCCTACCGCTCACGGAAGTCCGGTCTCACCTCGCCCGTCCCGCCTGTCTGTCCCGCCTGTCTGTCCCGCCTTCTGATGGGCGACCGGGTGTGTCCGGTGTTGGCGGATTCGGCTCGGTTGCGGTTGCGGGCGTGGCGATGTGCGGCATCTTCCCGCTTTCCATGAACACGCCTGCTGTCATCAAGCCCCTGGATGTTTCCGCCTTTGACACCGCCTCGCTCCGTGAGCGCCTGGGCGGCCTGCGGAGGTATCTTTGACGTCGCGGCACTGGACCGCCGCCTTGCGGAACTCGAAGCGCTGATGACCGCTCCCGGATTCTGGGACGATCAGAACAAAGCCAAGGCGGCGATTGCCGAGGCCAACGACATCAAGCGCAAGCTCGGCCCGCTGCGGTCGATGGAGACGCGGGTCGACGACTTTGAGGTGATGCTGGAGCTGTGTGCGGCTGATGAGACGGACACGGCGCTGGCGGCGGAGGCGACGGCAGAGTGGCAGGCGCTGGGCCGGGCGCTGGATGATTTTGAACTGAAGATCCTGATGTCCGGCAAACAGGACACGCACCATGCGTTCGTGACCATTCATGCCGGGGCGGGAGGGGCGGAGGCGTGTGACTGGGCGGACATGCTGTACCGCATGTATGTCCGGTGGGCGGAGCGGGACGGGTTCAAGGTGGAGACGGTGGACATCCAGGAGGAGGATCCGGCGGGCATCCGGTCGGCCACGCTGCGGATTGTCGGCGAGTACGCGTTCGGGTACCTCAAGAACGAGACCGGGGTGCACCGGCTGGTGCGGATCAGTCCGTTTGACTCGCAGAAGCGGCGGCACACGTCGTTTGCCAGCGTGGACGTGACCCCGGAGGTGGACGACGACATCAACATCGAGATCAACGAGGCCGATGTCGAGCTGGAGACGTTCCGCTCCGGCGGCAAGGGCGGCCAGAACGTCAACAAGGTGGAGACGGCGGTGCGCCTGTACCACAAGCCGTCGGGGGTGGTGGTGTCGTGCCAGGTCGAGCGCACCCAGGGACGCAACCGGGAACTGGCCATGAAGATGCTCAAGGCCAAGCTGTATCTGATCGAGGAGGAGAAGCAGAAAGCCGAGGGTGAGCGGCTCTACGGCGAGAAGGGGGACATTTCCTGGGGCAATCAGATCCGCTCGTACGTGTTCCAGCCGTACCAGATGGTGAAGGACCATCGCACCGGTCATGTCACCAGCGCGGTGGCCGCGGTGATGGACGGGGACATTGACGGGTTCATCGAAGCCAAGCTGCGCGGGCGGACGGCGGAGGGCGATGACGGGCTGCCCGAGTAGGGCGACGCACGCGCGGCCGATGGAGATTGATGTCTTGACGCTGTTTCCCGACATGGTGCGGGTCCCGCTGGGCCAGAGCATCATCGGACGGGCGTTGGACGAGGGCCGGGCCGTCCTGCGCGTCCATGACCTGCGGCAGTGGAGCACCGACAAGCATCACCGGGTGGATGACGTGCCGTTCGGGGGCGGCCCCGGCATGGTCATGACCTGCGAGCCGTTTTTCCGGGCGGTCGGGGAGTTGCGTCGCGACGGCTCCCGCGTCGTGCTGATGACGCCGCA
>JALRGF010000444.1 GCA_023253495.1 Verrucomicrobiales bacterium | reverse complement strand
AGCATTACCAATAAAATTAATTTGGGAATTTTCCCGTAATAATTCATGGGCGCGCAGGGCGACCTCATTACCCTTAGTGTCTTCTTCACCGATATTCAACAAACCTACATGGGGATTGGTAATACCTAAAACATACTGACTATAAGTTGACCCCATGACAGCAAACTGCTCTAAAAACTTAGGGCGGCAGTCTACATTGGCGCCAACATCAAGTATGAGTACTGGTTTACCGGCTTTGATTGTGGGGAAAACCGTACCAATGGCCGGGCGGTGCTGCGCGTCCATGACCTGCGGCAATGGAGCACCGACAAGCATCATCGTGTGGATGACGTGCCATTCGGGGGCGGCCCCGGCATGGTCATGACCTGCGAGCCGTTTTTCCGGGCGGTCGGGGAGTTGCGTCGCGACGGCTCCCGCGTCGTGCTGATGACGCCGCAGGGGAAACGGCTGACCCAGGCGATGGTGCGTGGGATGGCCGAGGTCGATCACCTGATCGTGCTCTGCGGTCACTACGAGGGGGTGGACCACCGGGTGGTCGAGGCACTGGTCACCGACGAGGTGTCGATCGGCGATTACGTGCTGACCAACGGGGCGATTGCGGCGGTGGTGCTGCTGGATGCGGTGATCCGGTTGCTGCCCGGGGTGCTTGGTGACGCCGAAAGCGCAGTGGAGGAAAGCTTTTCCGATCCCAGCCGGCTGGAGGCGCCGTGTTACACGCGGCCGGCGGATTTTCGCGGCCTGAAGGTCCCGGAAATCCTGCTGTCCGGACACCATGGCAAGGTGGCGGCGTGGCGCCGGGAGCAGGCTGAGGCGCGCACGAGGGCCAACCGGCCGGACCTGATGGCGGGGCCGTTCGGCAGCGGCGCGCCGGTCGCGGACCCGGACGGTCAGGCCGGGTGATGGCTGCGGCGGTGCGGGGCGCCGGCCGGGGAGAGCCGCCGGTGGCGGGGTTTCAGGGCGCGTTGACTCCCTTCCAGAGCTTGCAGTCGGCCGCGTAGAAGGTGTCGGCGAGATTGTACCATCGGGGATTGTGGCCGCTCCAGCCCATGTTGCACTTGAGATAGCGTTTGATGTACGAGTAGCCGGCCCCGGAATCGATTTTCTCATAACCGTAGCCGTAGGCGAGCACGTAGTGCCAGAGCCATCCGAGCCCGGTGACGGCGGGGTATCCCTCCTTGATGGCATCGCGGCTGCGCAGGGCCCCGGCATCCGGCCAGGTGCCGGTGACCGAGTTGGTCTTCCAGCTGCGGCCGATCCGTTTGGCGAGCGCGGCTTCCACCGTGTAGCCTTTGAAAGCGTCGGTCATGTCCGGCGGATAGGTGGCGCCGTCGTCCCCGACCGGATTGCAGATGACGTCGCACAATTCATGGATTTCATCGTAGGCCTCGATGACCTGGCCCCGGTTCGAGGCGGTCGACAGGTCCGGCGGCGGCAGGGCGTCCGGACCCTCGCCGCGAAAGGCGTATTCGACGCCGCGGTTGCGGTCGAACCACGCGAAGAGCATGGCCCAGGCCACCGGACCGCAGCCGACGAGGTCACACCAGCGGTCGCGGCGCATCTGGAAGTATTTCGGCTGCATGTCCCAGTTGCCCGCGGACCACATTCCGCTCTCGAGAATATCACCAGCGGCGCGCCCGCCGACGGCGCTGGTCACCTTGACCAGGATGCGGAATTCCCGGCTCTCCTGACGGACGAAGAGAGTGCCCTCACCCGTCCGTCCCCCGGTCAGAAGCACGCCGCCCGACGCGATCGGGGCCGTTTCGAGCACGAGACCCGGATCTTCGGTGACGAAAGAAATCTGCGGGCTCGGGGTGGGGGCGAGAGTGGTGAGGATGCGCACACTCTGCCCGCTGCGCACGGTCACGCCTTCGACCGGGCGGCCGAGCAGGATGTCCCATTCCAGTTTGGCCCGGGCCTTGCGGGTTTCCGCGAATTTCCGGTAGACGGGGTTGCTGGCGAAGTCCTCCTTGAATTCGGTGTAGGTCCGGTAGTGGACCGTTTCGAGCCTTGGGAGGATGCGCGGCCCATCGTCCTGGCCGGTGTCGCTGTTGCCGGTCCACTCGGCGCCATCGAGGTCAAAGATGTCGGGGTCCACCTTGAACGGGGTGGCTCCGTCGGTGGCCAGCAACTGTCCCTTTTCATCTTCGGCGGCCATAAAAGTCGGACCGTAGCGGACGACGTGGATGCGGGCGGTTTTGGCGAGGCGTGCCATGCGTTCGCAGGGGGTGGGGCCGGCGGTGCTGAATTCGGCAATGGGAAAGTCATCCTCGGTGGCGGAGACGAGGATGTATCCGAGGTCGGTGGGGCCGCCCTCTTCGGGATCGGATTTGACCGGGCCTCCCCGGTCCGCGGGCGCGGTCGCCGGCCGATACACCTTGAACTCGAAGTAGCCGGGTTTGACCGCTCCGTCCGCGGTCACCATCATCTGCGGCCGCACCTGCGGGCTGATTTCCGCTTCGGCCGGCCACCCTTCCGGGTCTCTGGACGGCGCGGGGCCGGCCGGGTTCAGGTTGTTGGCGAGCAGGGCCCGCGCGCGGCCGGTCAGGGCGGACGGTACTTCCGCCAGAGGAATCGGGTCCCCCGGCTGCACGCTGGCATCGAGGTCGATCTGGGTGCGGTAATAGCGGCCGGCCTGATCTGCGGGCAGCCGGGGGTTGCCGTCGGCGTCGCGCGGGACGTCGTTGAGCGGGAGCGGCGACCAGGGGCCGGACGGCGTGGGTGACTGTTCGATCCGCAGGCGGATGGTCGGCGCGCCGGGGGCGGTGGTGGAGGCAACGAACGCGGCGATCAGAAAAACCGTCGGCCAACGGCGAGAAAAAGTCATGGAAGCGGTCATGACGTCAGGGTGCTCAAGGCGAAGTGAAGCAGATGGCGTGCCGGGGCCGAAGTTCCGTGACCTTCGCACCGCGTCCGCGGAAACTATTCCACCAGCAACGGCCGCCGGATGTCAAGCAGGGAATCCAGGAATTCGACGCGGCGTGCGCGGCGCCGCGCGGGCGTGGTGGTCACCGGCCGCCCCGGGGATCGGACTACGGGTTTTTCAGGCGATTGCCGGCGTGTGTGGCGCGGCGGATTGATTGACAACGAGCGGCCCGGCCTCAGGATTTGTTCATGCGAGCGGTTTTCTGGAGTTGCCTGTGGTTGCTGTCCCTGGCAGTCGGCGGGCGTGCGGAGAGTGCCTTGAGTTTTGAGCAGGACATCCGCCCGGTGCTCAAAAAACATTGTTTCCACTGCCACGGCGAGCGGGGGAAAAAGGAGGGTGGGCAGGACCTCAGGCTGGTGCGGTTCATGGGGCGGCAGACCGACGAGGGGATGCCGGTGGTGAGTCCGGGGGACCCGGAGCGCAGTGCCTTGTTGCACCTCGTGAAGAGCGGGGAAATGCCGGAAGCCGAGACCAAGCTGAACGCGTCGGAGATCGCCTTGCTCGAGCGTTGGATTGCCGGCGGGGCGCGCACCCGGCAGACGGAACCCGGGACCATCCCCGATTTTTACATCACCGAGGAGGAACGCACCTTCTGGTCGTTCCAGCCGATCCGGGCGGTCGAGCCGCCGCCGGCGGACGAGGCGACCGGGCTGCATCCGATCGACCGGTTTGTCGCCGCCCGCCAGCGCGAGCACGGACTGACGATGGCGCCGCCGGCCGACCGGCGCACGCTGTTGCGGCGGGCGTCGATCGACCTGCTCGGCCTGCCGCCGTCCCCGGACGAGCTGGCGGCCTTCGAGGCGGACCCGGCGCCGGACGCGTGGGAACGGGCGATCGACCGCCTGCTCGCCTCGCCGCATTACGGGGAGCGTTGGGGGCGCCACTGGCTGGATGCCGCCGGGTATGCCGACAGCAATGGCGCGGTCGAGGCCGACTCGCCGCGGCCGCACGCGTGGCGGTATCGTGATTACGTGGTGCGGGCGATGAATGACGATATGCCCTGGGACCGGTTCATTCAGGAGCAGCTGGCGGGCGATGAACTGGCGGGAGTGAGCCATGGCGACACCCGGGCGATTGTCGATGATCCGGCGGCGCGCGAGCGGCTGGTGGCCACCGGTTTTCTGCGGATGGCCCCGGATGGCACGGCTGACAATCCGCCGGACCAGAACCTGGCGCGGCATCAGGTGGTGAGCGACACCCTGCACATTCTGGGCACCTCGCTGCTCGGGCTCACCGTGCATTGTGCGCAATGTCATGACCACCGGTATGACCCGCTGGCCCAGGAAGATTATTACCGTCTGCGGGCGGTTTTCGAGCCGGTGTTTGATGCGAAGGCGTGGCGCGGGCCGGGCGAGCGGTTGTATTCGTTGTACACGGAGGCCGACCGCGCCCGGGCCGCCGAGATCGAGGCGCAGGCGGTGGAGCGCGAGAAGGAGAATGCCGCATGGGCCAAATCAGTGCTCGACGGCATTTTCGAAAAGCGGGTGGCGGCGGCGCCGGAGCCGCTGCGGGAGCCGGCGCGGATCATCCGCGACACCCC
>JALRGF010000358.1 GCA_023253495.1 Verrucomicrobiales bacterium | reverse complement strand
TTCGGCGTGTTTCTTCATGCGGAAGCGGCCGCGGCTCCGGAATCAGCCGCGCTGTCCGCCGAGCCGCCAGCCTCCCTCGCCGCCGCGTACCGGCGATTCCTGGAACAGCCGGCGGCGGGGCCCGCGGGTCGCGGCGGCGACGAAGCGCCTTTGCCCGCTTCCGATGCCCGGTGAGGCGCGTTGTTTCACCCGGACACCCATGATCTCGTTTTCCCGATCCATCCTCCATGCCCTGCTGGTCAGTGCCGTCGGCCTGCCGTCGCTGCCCGCCGCCGAGCTGTTGGGGGTCTCGGTCATCCCGCATACGATCGAAGAGTCCATGCGCTACCGCAAACCGCGGGACCCGGACCGCTCGGCGCGCGTCCAAGTATTCGTGCGCGGTCCGGCCAGCGCGCCCACGTTTGACGGACGCACGCCGGCAGAGCTGCTGGCCGCGGGCGAGTGGGCGTGGCACGACCTTGCCACCGCCACCCCGGCCCCGGAAGGAGCGCTGAGCGTCTGGTCGTTCAATGGGAAATCGTCGCGCTGGGGTCCCGGGCAGTCGTTCGCTCTCAAAGCCGACGGCCTGCCGGAAACCACCGTGTCCCTCGACGCTCCCAAGGCGTGGATCTCGGCGGCCACGTTTCTGAGCAGCGACGCCAGCGTCTCGCCGGACACCGTGGTGCTGCATGTCGCCAATGACTCGGACCGCCCGCTGCCGCTCACCGCGCTCCGCCTCTGGCTGCCAACCGACGGTCAATCATGGATGTCCCTGCACCCGCAGGCGCCGCTGGCCGTCAACACCACCGTGCCGCCGAAGGACAAGGGGTTTGTCAAAGTGCGCACCCCGCGACTGCCGCTCACCTACGCGGCCCTCGAGGTGAGCACCCCCGACGGTCCCCTCTGGGCTCACCTGCGCCTCAAACGCGAGGTCTTCGACATCAGCGGCGGCTGGGTCGGCGATCACGTGCGCCACGAATCATTTCTCCGCCTGCTCGCCCGTCTGCACGTCAATACCGCCCACCTCGGACAAGTGGAAGGATACACCGACACCCCGGCCCTCTACGACCGCTGGCCACTCAAACTGTTTCACAAGCTCGATCCCGGAACCTTCGATACCGACGCGTGGCTGCCCCGGCTCCACGCCGTCGAGTTCCTCGGCGAACCGCAGTACGGCGGCGGCCGCCCGGTGCCGCCCCAGGAGGTCTTTGACGCGCTGCTCCCGTGGCGCACCAGCCGGCTCCCGACGTCGGTCACCCACAGCGAGGAACTCATCTGGCGATGGTACGCCGGGCTTTCGGACTTCCCGCACTACGACGCCTATCGCGTGGTCGCCCCGTCGCCCGACGCCTGGAATCTTTACGACCGCTGGGGCGGGCGCCGCATCCGCTGGGGCGCACCACTGGAAACCATCGGCGACATGTGCCGCTCGCTGCGCGAGCTGAACCGCCCGATGCCGTGCGCCTACTGGTCGCAGGGGCCGCACCACGGATGGCGCGGGAGCCGCGATGGACGCGCCCGCCGCTCGCCCACCCCGGACGAACTCCGCGCCCAGGCGGTCCACGCCCTCTCCACCCGCATCACTTCACTCTACTGGTTCAATCTGAGCCTGCAGTCGCTGCTCCAGTTTCCCGACACCTGGGACGCCATGACCCGCGTCGGCCGGGAAATCCGCATGCTCGAACCGTTTTTCCTTGAGGGCGACGCCTACCGGTTCGAGCGCCGCACCCGCGACGGCCAGCCCGACTGGGACCTCGCGTCGATCGCCGCGCCAGAAGCCGCCGTGCTCTTCGCTCTCGACACCGCCTACACCGCCGACCCGGAGGAAAATGTCTTCCGCTTCGGACCACCCCGCGCCGCCTCATTCGCGTTCGCCCTGCCCGCGTGGCTGCGCCAGCCCGCCGACGTCTTCCGTGTCGATGCCGACGGGCTGCACGCCACACGCTGGCAAGTGACGGCCACTGGCATCACCATTGACGACACCGTGTCCCGCGACGCCATTTTCATCGCGACCCCGGATCCGGCCGTCCGCGACGCCATCGAATCCCGCCGCCGTGGAGCGCTCGCCGCGGAGGCCGCCAATGCAGTGGACCGCGAGGCGCTGGAAGCGCTCAGACAGTGACGGGACACCTCCGGGATTTTGGCATGGCCGGCGGCAGAGGAAGGAGTAGGCTTCCCGATGATCCCCCGATGCCGACCGCCGCGCTGGCCCAGCCTGATGCTCGGGCTCGCCGTCTCGCTGGCCGGCTGCTCCAGTGACAACCCGCCCGGGCCGGAGCCGGACCAACGGCCGCGCCTCGACCAGATCCTCAGCCCCCAGGGGGCGAAACCGAACGAGGCCTTCACCAAACGCAGCCGGTACGACGGACAGGACTTCCAGTCGAAGGCGCTCGGCAAAAAGTCCTATGCGGGCGCCGGTCGCAACGGCCGGGCCGCCGAAGGGGGGCAAACATTTTCCGGTGCCGGGAAGGAGGTACGGTGGTCGCGGCAGGAATCGCGCATCGGCAACGAGGCCGCCCGCGAAGGCGGCCAGGAGGCCCGCACGTTCGCCAGCCGGTTCGACGGCCAGGAAGCGCGGACCGGCACTTTCCGCGGGGCTCAGGAACGATTCCGCACCGGGGAGGCAGGGGAGGCCGGCGACGCGTTTCACACCGGCCAGCCGCGCGCCTACTCGACGCGCACACTCGGGGCCACCCAGCTCAGTCCGACGGCACGGGAAACCGCCAGTCTTTACCCGGCCGATGCCGCGGCGCCGCTCAACGTGGAGGACGTGCGCCGCGTGCTCAACAAGGGGCCGCGCGAACGCTGAGGGGGTTCCGTCCGCGGACTGGCTGCAGGACGCGATGCCGCCGGTAAGCGCCGGACCCGCCGCGCTCCCGCCGCCCGCTCACTTTGCAGTTTGCGCCGCGCCGTTTCGGGCTATGGCAACAGGGCGCTCCGCCCCCCCCGGGCGCGCGCCGCCTCATCCACCGCCCCTCTGTCCCCATGCTTCCTGCCGCCGACCAGCTGGCCACCCTCAAACGCGGGTGCGCCACCATCCTTTCCGAAGACGACCTGCTCGCCAAACTCAAGGAGGGCCGGCCGCTGCGCGTCAAACTGGGCGTCGATCCCACCGCCCCGGACATCCACCTCGGTCACACCGTGGCCATGGAAAAACTTCGGCAGTTCCAGGAACTCGGCCACACCGCCCTCCTGCTCATCGGCGATTTCACCGCCATGATCGGCGACCCGACCGGCCGCAGCGCCACCCGCCCGCCGCTCACCCACGACGAGGTCAAAGCCAACGCCGCCACCTACACCGCCCAGGCATTCAAGATCCTCGACCGCGCCAGAACGGAAATCGTCTGGAACGGCGATTGGTTCCGGAAAATGGACTTCTCCGAGGTGGTCCGTCTCTGCTCGCGCGTCACCCTGCAGCAGATGCTCCAGCGCGAGGACTTCCGCGGCCGCCTCGACGCCGGCACCGAGGTCCGTCTCCACGAAATCCTCTACCCCATCATGCAAGGGTGGGATTCGGTGGAAATCCACGCCGACGTCGAACTCGGCGGCACCGACCAGCTCTTCAATATCCTCGTCGGTC
>JALRGF010000262.1 GCA_023253495.1 Verrucomicrobiales bacterium | reverse complement strand
GTGACCATGATGCCGATCCGATATCCTGCTGACCTTCCGATCACGCTGCGGCGTGAGGAGATTGTCGAGGCCATCCGCCGGCACCAGGTGGTGGTGCTGGCCGGGGAAACGGGGTCGGGCAAGACGACGCAGCTGCCGAAGATGTGTCTGGAGGCGTTGCCCGAGGCCCGCGGGATGATCGGGTGCACGCAGCCGCGGCGGGTGGCGGCCCAGAGCGTGTCGCGGCGGGTGGCTGAGGAACTGCAGGTGACCTGGGGGCGGGAGGTCGGTTGCAAGATGCGGTTTCAGGACGACACCGGGCGCGAGACGCGGGTCAAATTCATGACCGACGGCATTCTGCTGGCCGAGGTCCAGGGGGATCCGCTGCTGCGCGCGTATTCGGTGATCATTGTGGATGAGGCGCACGAGCGATCGTTGAATATTGATTTTCTGCTCGGGCACCTCGTCGGGCTGCTGCGGCGCCGGCCGGACCTGAAGTTGCTGGTGACCTCGGCGACGATTGACACGGCGGCATTTTCCGAGGCGTTTGGGGGGGCGCCGGTGATCGAGGTTTCGGGGCGGACGTTTCCGGTGGAGATCCGGTATGCGCCGCCGGCGGACGACGACGAGGGCGGGTTCATTGAGGCGGCGGCGGCGGCGGCGGAGGACCTGTTGATTGAGACCGATGACGGCGACGTGCTGGTGTTCATGCCGACCGAGCGCGACATCCGGGAGACCTGTGATCTGCTGGACGGGCGGCTGGGGTCGGGGATCGAGGTGCTGGCGTTGTTCGGGCGGCAGCCGTCGTCTGAGCAGCAGCGGATCTTTGCGCCGGGCCGGAAGCGGCGGGTCATCGTGGCCACCAACGTCGCGGAAACGTCGATCACCATTCCGAGGATCCGGTGTGTGGTCGATACCGGGCTGGCCCGCCTGAGCCGCTACAACGCGCAGAAACGAACCAAACGCCTGCCGGTCGAAGCGGTGTCGCAGAGCAGTGCGAACCAGCGGGCCGGCCGGGCCGGGCGGGTGCGGGACGGCGTCTGCCTCCGGCTGTATTCGCAGGAGGATTATGACAAGCGCGACCGCTTCACCACGCCGGAGATCCAGCGTGCGAATCTTGCCGAAGTCATCCTGCGGCTGAAGGCCTTCCGGCTCGGCGAGATCGAGTCGTTCCCGTTTCTGAACCCGCCGGCTCCGGCGTCGATCCGTGCCGGCTACCGCCTGCTGCACGAACTCGGGGCGCTCGACGAGACGCATGAGCTGACGCCGATGGGCCGGGAGCTGGCGCGGCTGCCGCTGGATCCGGCGCTCGGGCGCATGCTGCTGCAGGCGCGCCGCGAAAATGCGCTTTCCGAGGTGCTGGTCATTGCGGCGGGGCTGAGCGTGCCGGACCCGCGCGAACGGCCGGAGGACAAGCGGGAGCAGGCGCAGGCGGCCCACAAGGCGCTGGCGGCGCCGCAATCGGACTTTCTCACGCTGCTGCGGATCTGGCAGGCGGCGCCGCCACCGACCGGGGCATCGCGCCAGGCGTTGCGGCGTTTCTGCCGGACGCATTTTCTTTCCTACACGCGGATGCAGGAATGGCGCGACGTCTGGAAGCAGCTGGGCGAGGCGATGGCGGTCGATCTGAAGGCGGGCGGGACGGCAGCAGGTGACGACGCCATCCACCGCAGCATCCTCGCCGCCCACCTCGGGCACATCGCGATGCGCGAAGGCCGCAACCAGTACAAGGCCGGGGGCAATCGCGAAGTCGTCCTCTTTCCGGGATCGTCGCTGTACGAACGACGCGAGAAAAAGCCGGCGGGAGGAGCGGAGAAGACGCGGCAGCCGGCGTGGATCGTGGCCGGGGAAATGGTGCACACGTCACAGCTCTTCGCGCGCACGGTGGCCCGGATCGACCCGGAATGGGTGGTCGATCTGGGAGCCCACCTCTGCGAGGTGCGCTACAGCGAGCCGCAATGGAACGAACGATCCGGCCGCGTGCTCGTCACCCAGCGCACGCTGCTCCACGGGCTGGAGGTCACACGCCAGTCGGTCGACTACCGGAAGGTGGATCCGGTCGCGGCGACGCATCTTTTCATCCGGGCGGCGCTTCTGGAGACCGACGACCCGCCGGCCGCCCACGCCTTTGTCGCGCACAACCACGCGCTCCGCCACAAGGTGGAAACGCGGCTGAGCCGGAACCGCCGGGCGCGGGTCGACGCGGTGGCCGAACGCCTGTTCGCCTTTTACGACGCCCGCCTGCGCGACATCTCGTCGTGGCACGACCTCAACCGCCTGATCTGCGAGCAGGGTGGCGGGCGCGACTCGTTCCTGCGGGTCACCGAGGCGGAGCTGGCGGGTGGCGACGACGCCGAAGGCGCGGCCGTGCAGTTTCCCGATCAGGTCGCTTTCGGGTCGAGCGTGCTGCCGCTGAGTTACGCGTACAAACCCGGGGCGGAAAACGACGGAGTGACCGTGCGGGTGCCGGCGGCCGTCGCCGCGCACCTGAGCAGCGGCCAGATCCAGTGGATGGTTCCGGGCCTGCGCGAGGAGCTGGCCGCGGTCATGCTGCGCGCGCTGCCCAAGCCGCTGCGGCGGCGGCTCATGCCGATCGAGGCGCGGGCGCGGGAAATCGCCCAGTCGTTCGATCCCGGACGCGATGATTTTCACCAGGCGCTGGCAGTTTTCATTTTCCGGCGGTTCGGGGTGCCGGTGCAGGCGTCAGACTGGCCGCCGCAGAGCCTGCCGGTCCACCTGCAGCCGCGCCTCGAGGTCGTCGACCCGTCCCGCCGTACCGTGCTCGCCGCCGGGCGCGACCTGCAGGCGATCCGCGAGGCGGTCGAACGCCAGGACGTGCGCAGCGAGGCATGGGATCACGCGGCCCGCCGCACGGAACGCTTCGCCCTGCGCACATGGTCGTTCGGCGACCTCCCGGAAAAAATCCTCGTCGAGGAAGTCGGAGGCGCCCCGGTCCACGGGTGGCCGGGGCTCGCGGTCGGTGAGGAGGGCGTCGCGGTCCGGTTGTTCCGCACCGCCGAGGAAGCCCGGCAGGCGTCCCCGGCCGCCGTGCGGCAGCTCGCAGAACACGAACTGGCCCGGGAAATCACCTGGCTCGAACGCGAGCTGCGCGTGCTCGCTGCCGGCGGCTCCGCCAAACCAAAGGCCGCCGCCAGTTTCCACGAGGCCCTGAGCCGCGCCGCGGTCGCCCCCGCGGCCGCCGCCCCCGCGGCCGCCGCCCCCGGCGCCGTGGCCCGCCACGCCCGCGATCACCTGCTCGCCCACCTGCTCCAGCTCGACCCGCTCCTCCCGCTCCACGCCGACCGCTTCGCCGCCCTCTGCGCCACCGTGCGCCGTGACCTGCCGGCCGCCACCCACCGCCTCATCACCCTCTGCCGCCAGTCCTTCGACCAGCGCCGCACCCTGCTCGCCCTGCCCAAACACTACCCGGGCCTCGAGGCCGACCTCGCCCGGCTCCTCCCCGACACCTTTCCCGCCACCACCCCGCACTCACAGCTTCCCCACCTCGCCCGCTTCTTCCGCGCCATGAAGGTGCGCCACGAACGATGGATCGCCAGCCCGGCCAAGGACGCCGACAAAGCCGCCATGGTCGCCCGCTTCCACGACTGGCCCGCCCGCGTCCCGCCCGCCCACCACGACACCTTCCGCTGGATGCTCGAAGAATACCGCGTCCAGGTCTTCGCCCCGGAACTCGGCACCGCCCAGACAGTCAGCCCGAAACGGCTCGAGGCCCTCATGGGCTGAACGCGCCCGGTGCGGCTTGGAAGCCGCCTTGGGAGTGCGGTGGCACGACACCGCTCTGGGGCGGGGGCCGTCGCGACGGCACGGGGTGCGGACGGTGATGCGGGGCTTCGAAAAGCATGGAAGGCACGTGTGTTCGAACCAATTTTCAAAAAACAGGAGAGCAGCGACAGAGAGTGCCTTCGCGGTCCGTACGGGGCAGGGATCCTTTGCCAAAAAACTGGTATTTTGAACATAAATGGGTATACCGGTCTTGCCTCGCCGCATTTGTACCACGTCGTCCGTATCAATTTCCCGCCATGGCGCCTGAAGAAAGTCC
>JALRGF010000156.1 GCA_023253495.1 Verrucomicrobiales bacterium | reverse complement strand
CTCGGCTACACCTGCGCCAACGACGTCTCGGCCCGCGACTGGCAGCTGCGCTACGACCGCCAGTGGGCCCGGGGCAAGAGCTTCGACACCTTCTGCCCGCTCGGCCCGGTCCTGGTGCCCGCCGCGGCCATCCCCGACCCGAACCGCCTGCGCCTGCGCACCCGCGTCAACGGCGAGACCCTCCAGGACTCCAACACCGCCGACATGATCTTCAGCGTGCGCGAAATCATCGCCTCCCTCTCCGCCAATTTCACCCTCCTGCCGGGCACGGTCATCCTCACCGGCACCCCCGAAGGCGTCGGCATGGGACGCACCCCGCCCCGCTGGCTGGTCCCCGGCGACATCTGCGAAATCGCAATCGAAGGCATCGGCACGCTCACCAACCATGTTCAGGCTGGATCATAAACACGCGCTGGTCACCGGCGGCGCCTCCGGCATCGGAGCCGCCGTGGTCGACACCCTGCGCGCCCAGGGAGCGGTGGTCCGGGTGCTCGACCTCGACGACCGCGCCGACCTGCCCGGCGACGTCACCGATCCGGACGTGGTCGCCCGCGCCTTTGCCCGGGCCGAAGCCGAGGCCCCGCTCGACATCCTCGTGTGCTCCGCCGGCATCGGTTTTGTCGGCGACATCCTGAATACGTCACCGGAAGACTTTGACCGCCTCATGGCCGTCAACGCCCGTGGCGTATTCCTCTGCTGCCAGGAAGCCGTCCGCCGCATGACCGCCCACGGCCGCGGCGGCTGCATCGTCAATATCTGCTCGATCGCCGCCGAAACAGCCCTGGCCGAACGTTTCGCCTACTCCGCCACCAAGGGAGCGGTGCTCGCCATGACCCGCTCCATCGCCAAGGATTTCATCGGCCGCGCCATCCGCTGCAACTGCGTCTGCCCGGCCCGCGTCCACACCCCGTTCGTCGACGCCTACCTGGCCCGGAATTACCCGGGCCGCGAAGCGGAGGTTTTCGCCGAGCTCTCTGCTGCCCAGCCGATCGGCCGCATGGGCCGCCCGGACGAGGTCGCCGCCCTCGTCGCCTACCTCTGCTCCGACGAGGCGGCGTTCATCACCGGCGCCGCCTATGACATCGATGGCGGTGTCATGGCGATGCGGTGAAAAAAATGTCTAACGGGGGGTGACGGGCAGGCGTTACCATGGGAAGTCCATGCCGCAACCACCGGCCCATGAATCCCGCACCGAACTGGTGCACCGAGCGCTTCGCGACTACGAAGGCGCGCTCGTCGGCTATGCTTGCAGCATCCTCGGTGACCCGGACCGCGCCCGCGACGTGGTCCAGGACACGTTTATACGGCTCTGGGACCAGGATCCGGCGCGCATTTCCGAAAACCTCAAACCCTGGCTCTACACCGTGTGCCGGAACCGGGCGCTCGATGTCCTGCGCCGCCACCGCCGGGTGGTGGAGCTGGATGAAATGAGCCTGGAACGCCAGGAGGAAACGTCACCGGACCCCCGGGAATCCCTCGCCAACCGCGAAGCCACCAGCGAAATACTCCGCTTCGTCGACCGCCTGCCGGCCAACCAGCGCGAGGTCATCCGCCTGAAATTCCAGGCCGACCTGTCGTACAAGGAGATCGCGGAACTGACCGGCCTGAGCGTGACCAACGTCGGATTCCTGCTGCACACCGCCCTCAAGCGCCTGCGCACCCTGCTCGAACCTTCGCGCCCATCACTCATCCCATGAACCCGCCGCCCACGCCCCCCGCCGGTCCGACCGGCCCGGGACACCCGGGCGGCGAGGATCCGGCCGCCCGCATCGCCCGCCTGACCGCCCTCGCACTCGGAGAATTGGCGCCCGCCGAAGCCGCTGGCGTGGAAGCCGGCATCTGGCGCGACCAGGAAGCCCGCGCCGAAATCGACGGCATCCGACGTCTGGCCGAACACCTGACGTTTGCCTTCGCCGCCGAGGCGCCCGCCACCCTGACCCCGGCTCAGCACCGCGCCATTCTCGATCGACGCCCCCGCCTCTCCGGCAACGAGGAAAAAGACGCCCGCCTGACCGCCTATGCGCTCGGAGAATTGCGCCCGTCGCAGGCGGAAATGCTCTCGGCCCATCTCAGCGCCGACCGGGCCGCCACCGCGGAACTGGAGGCCGTCGGCGCCCTGGCTTCCCGTCTGCGTGCCGCCTTCGCCGAGGAAGAGGTGCCGCTCCTCACCCTGGTCCAGCGGCAGTTTGTCCTCGATCACGGCTGCGCGTGGACCGAAAAACCCGAGACCGCGCCGCCCCCGGAACCAACCCGCACCGCCGTCGCCACCGGCCGACCACCCCGCCGGTTACGGACCGTCGCCCTCGCGGCCGGCTTCGCCGCCCTCGGCTACCTGGCCAGCTCCCGCGAGCCGTCCCCCGCCCCGCTGGCGGTGGTTCCAGCCGCCGACCCGCCTTCCGCCCGCACGGCGGCGCCCCCGCGCGACGATGGTTTTTTTCCGCCGCTGCCGCCGGTGGCTCCTCCGCAATCGCCCCACCTCGCCGCCCTGCTCGACCGCGAAAAGCAACGCCCGGCGGCCGGGCATCCGTCGGGGTCCCGGCCCGCCTCGCCGCCACCAGCCGCACCGGCAGCCGTGGTGGCAACCACCGACCGCCCCGAGGTGCCGGTGGCCGCAACCGCGGCGGCAGAGACGGTCCCGACTCCCCGCTTTCAGCCGGATGCCTCCATCCTGCCGCCTCCGCGACGGGCTCTCGCCACTGCCGCCGCGTACACGGTCCCCGATGGCCGCACCCTGCTCCAGCTCCCGCAGGCCGCCCCCGGAGCCGCCCCGCTTTCCGGATTCCTCTCCACCTCGGAAGTGGCCACCGCCTCGCTGCCGGCCGATCTCGGGCGCGCCGGCTATGACGTCGTGCGCCAGTGCCTCCGTGATTTCGGCACCCTGCCGCCCGCCTCGCTGGTGCGTCCGGAGGAAATCATCAACCAGTTTGACTACGACCTTCAGCCGCCGCCCGGTCAGGATTTCGCGGTGGCCATTGAGGCCGCCGACTGTCCGTGGAATGAAGCGCACGAGCTGGTCAAGGTGACGGTGGCTTCGCGTGCCGATGCCGCTTCGCACCCGCCGCTGCGTCTGACCGTTTTTCTCCGGCTCGCGGAGTCACCGGAGAGTGAACGCGCCCAGCTGCTGGCCTGGCAGGGGTTGCAGGCGCTGGCGGCGCGGTTGCGTCCCCAGGATTCCGTCTCCCTGGTCGTCTGGGGACGGGCCCGCGGCGTGGTGCTGCCCGCCACCGGCGTGGACGGCGTTGAAAGCCTGCGTGAAGCGCCCACCCGCTGGCATCAGGGAGGCACGGTGCTGGGTGCCGACGACTGGGCCACCGCCGAGCAGGCCCTGCTCCTCCATGCCGCCGACAATGCCCGCAATGTGTGCCTGGTCCTGACCGACGGCCCGCTCGACTTCTCGGGACTGACCCTGGCCGAAGCCGCCCGGAACCTCCGCACCATGGGCGCCGAGCTCGCCGTCGCCGAACTCGGCCCGCTCCGCCCCGCCTCCGGAACCGCCCACACCGCGGATCTGGCGACCACCCCGTTTTTCCGGGCCGACTCGGGCCCCGAAGCGGCGCGGCTGCTCGCGAGGGAAATTTTCCTGAGTCCGGCGGC
>JALRGF010000072.1 GCA_023253495.1 Verrucomicrobiales bacterium | reverse complement strand
TCAGGGTGCCGCGCAGCTTGTTGACCACGAGGGTCGCGAGCGCTTCACCTTCCACGTCCTCGGCAATGATGAGCAGCGGACGGCCGGACTTGGCCACCTTCTCCAGCAGCGGCAGCATGTCCTTGAGGTTGGAGACCTTTTTCTCGTGAATGAGGATGTAGGCGTTGTCGAGGATCGACTCCATGGTCTCCGCATTGGTCACGAAATAGGGCGAGAGATAGCCCTTGTCGAACTGCATGCCCTCGACCACGTCGAGCGTGGTTTCGATCGACTTGGCCTCCTCGACCGTGATCGTTCCGTCCTTGCCAACCTTGTCCATGGCATCGGCAATGATCTTGCCGATTTCCTTGTCCCAGTTGGCGGAGACGGTGGCGACCTGGGCGACTTCTTTCGAATCCGTCACCTTGGTGGCGATGGTGGCAAGCTTGTCGACAACCGCGTCGGCGGCCTTGAGGATGCCGCGCTGGAGCGACGTCGGGTTGGCCCCGGCGGTCACGTTGCGCAGACCTTCCTTGTAGATGGCCTCAGCGAGAACGGTGGCGGTGGTGGTGCCGTCACCGGCGACGTCGCTGGTCTTGCTGGCGACCTCGCGGACAAGCTGAGCACCCATGTTTTCATACGGGTCGTCGAGCTCAATCTCCTTGGCCACGGTCACACCGTCCTTGGTGATCGTCGGGGAGCCGAATTTTTTGTCGAGGATGACGTTGCGGCCGGCCGGTCCGAGGGTGGACTTGACGGCACGGGCGAGTTTCTCAACGCCGCGCAGCAGCGAGTGGCGCGCGTTTTCATCGAACATCAGTTGTTTAGCCATGATAGGGTACTTGTGGGTATCTGGTGGTGAATAATGACGGCGTTACTTCTGGATGATGCCGAGGATGTCGTTCTCGCTGATGATCAGCAGGTCTTTGCCGTTCAGTTTGACTTCAGTGCCGCCGTACTTCGAGATCAGCACGGTATCGCCCTTCTTGACGGTGAAGGCGATCGGCTTGCCGTCCTCGTCCTTGCCGCCGGTGCCGAGTTCGAGCACTTCCGCTTCCTGCGGCTTCTCCTTGGCGTTGTCAGGGAGAACGATGCCACCGGCGCTCCGTTCCTCGGCCTCAAGGCGCTGAACGAGCACGCGCTGGCCCATGGGTTTGATTTTCTGTGCCATAGGTCTGATTGCGTGTTATTACGGGTTGTTTTTGTGGGATTCGGAATCCGCGGGAAAAGATTCGTGGATCGGGGCCGGTGAACCGGCCCTCCGCGCGGGACCCGAAGGCCCTTGGCGGCGGCGGCGGTCGTCGGACCGTCGCCGGATCCTCTGGTCTTTCCTCACAGATTCCGGGAAAATCAGGATTTTTTGTCGTCGACGACCTCGAAATCGGCGTCCACCACCTTGGCGTTGGCCTGTTTGGGTTCGGAGGTGGACGGTTCCTCGCCGGGGGCGGCGGACGGCCCGCCGCCCGGCGGCGGGGATCCGGCCGAGGAGGCGAACTGACTGGCCTTGGCGAAGAGTTCCTGCAGTTCGGCACTGCGCGACTTCATCGCGTCGAGGTCGTCCTGGGCGATGGCCGCCTTCAGCTGGTCCATCAGGTCGGTGACCGGCTTCTTCTGATCGTCGTTCACCTTGTCGCCGAGTTCAGACAGGCCTTTTTCGACCTGGTAGACGAGGTTTTCGGCCTGATTTTTGGTTTCGACGACCTCCTTGCGGCGGGCGTCCTCGGCGGCGTGGATTTCCGCGTCACGTTTGGCCTTTTCGATTTCCTCCTGGGTCAGTCCGCTGGATCCGGCGATCGAGATCTTCTGTTGTTTGCCGGTTTTTTTGTCCTGGGCGGAGACATGGAGGATGCCGTTGGCGTCGATGTCGAAGGTGACCTCGATCTGGGGCATTCCGCGCGGGGCCGGCTCGATGCCGTCGAGCTTGAAGGTGCCGAGCACCTTGTTGTCGCGGGACATCGGGCGTTCGCCCTGGAGGACAACGATTTCGACGCCGGTCTGGTTGTCGGCGAATGTCGAGAAAATCTGCTGTTTTTTAGCCGGGATGGTGGTGTTCCGCGGGATCATCGGGGTGGCGATGTTCCCGGCCGTCTCGATGGCGAGAGTGAGCGGCGAGACGTCGAGAAGAAGCACGTCCTTGACGTCGCCCTGAAGCACCCCGGCCTGCACAGCGGCGCCGATGGCGACGACCTCGTCCGGATTGACCCCTTTGTGCGGCTCCTTGCCGGCGAGTTTGCGGGCGGTCTCGATGACCTTGGGCATGCGGGTCATGCCGCCGACGAGCACCAGTTCATCGACCTGGCTGGCGGCCAGCTTGGCATCGGCGAGCACTTTCTGGACCGGGCTGACCGTGCGTTCGAAGAGGTCATCGGTGATCTTTTCGAGCTGGGCACGGGACAGGGATTTCTGGATGTGTTTGGGGCCGGTCTGGTCGGCGGTGATGAACGGCAGGTTGATGTCGTAGGACTGCGCCGAGCTGAGGGCGATCTTGGCTTTTTCCGCCTCCTCCTTGATCCGCTGCATGGCATCGGCCTGCCCCTTGAGTTCGATGCCGGTTTCCTTGCGGAAATCATCGACAATCCACTCGATCAGGCGGTTGTCCCAGTCGTCACCGCCGAGGTGCGTATCCCCGTTGGTGGCCATGACCTCGAAGACGCCGTCGCCAATGTCGAGGACGGAGATGTCAAAGGTGCCGCCGCCGAGGTCGTAGACCGCGATCTTTTCGTTTTTCTTCTTGTCGAGACCGTAAGCCAGCGAGGCGGCGGTCGGCTCATTGATGATGCGGCGCACCTTGAGTCCGGCGATTTCGCCGGCGGCCTTGGTGGCATTGCGCTGCGCGTCGTTGAAGTAGGCCGGGACGGTGATGACGGCCTCGGTGATGGTTTCGCCGAGCTTGGCTTCGGCATCGGCCTTGAGTTTGGCCAGAACCATGGCCCCGATTTCCTGGGGGCTGTACGTCTTTTTTTCGCCGGCGACCTCGATTTCGATGTGGGCGTCGCCATTGGCCGCCCTGACGATCTTGTATGGAACCGCCTTGTCGGCTTCGGTCAACTCGTCGTATTTGCGGCCGATGAGCCGTTTGGCGGAGAAAACGGTGTTTGTCGGGTTGGTGACGGCCTGACGTTTGGCGGCCTGGCCGACCACGCGTTCGCCGGTCTTGGTGAAGGCGACGACGGAAGGGGTGGTCCGGGCTCCTTCCGCGTTTTCCAGCACGGACGGTTGGCCGCCTTCCATGACGGCCATGCAGGAATTGGTGGTGCCAAGGTCAATGCCGAGAATCTTTGCCATGAGAATGATGGTCCGGGTTCGAGGACAGGTTAAGGTTTGCACCTTTTGTGCCTTTTGCGGTGGGAATGCTGCAACGCGTTGCTGTAGATAGATTTGCATTTTCCGTAGAGCAGTCGCCCGTACGGCGCGGACCGTCCTTCAGCGCCAATCTGTCTCCCTTGATGCGTCACTTTGACCGCCTCTGCGCAGCGCGGCTCGTGCCCCAGCGGGCGTCCCGCCGGTAAAGGGGCATCATCGGGGGCGAAGTTCAGGCGCGGGTCCAAACCGGGAAAACCCGGCGTTGGCTTCGCCGCATTTACCGGACGTTCCCTGCGGCCATGGCAGCCCGGGCGGCGCATCTCTCAAAGGGGCCGTGCCATGCGGTTTTCCCGCGAAAGACGGCACCCTGCTGGCGCGGGGGCGGTGATCGGGTAGGCTGATGCCTTGGCTTTTTGCGACCTGATGTTTTCTTTTTCCACCAAGCCATTTCTGCTGGCCGGTTCGGGTGCCGCGATGCTGTCACTGGGGCTGGTGACGCGACCGCTGGCCTCTTTGGGGGCCGGGCTGATGCTGCATCCTCCGCGGCGCTTGC
>JALRGF010000021.1 GCA_023253495.1 Verrucomicrobiales bacterium | reverse complement strand
CGGGCCTTCTTGAGGCCGAACTTCTTGCGCTCCTTGGCCCGCGGGTCGCGAGTGAGGAATCCGGCCTTCTTCAGCGGAGGACGGTTGCCCTCTTCGTCGATCTCATTGAGGGCGCGGGCGATGCCGATGTACTGGTTCGTGAAGAGCCGCTCGCGCATGCCGATGATCCCGATCAGCGCCGCGGCGGTGCCCCATTGCGTGGCCGTCACCGACGCAACCGACAGCGGGCCGATGGAGGCCGCGCAGAATGCGGATGGCGGGTGGGGTGGGGGGGCGGGCAGCCCGTCGAGCGTGGAGGAAACGGCTTTGGCGGTGGGCACGCTGGCGGGGGCGGCTGGAGAGGTGGCGCCGGCGGTGGTGGCGCGCGGGGTGCGTTGGTTGATCGACCGCACGGAGGGCGGCCGGGAATTTCCGCCCAGCCCGATCGGATTTTATTTCGCGCGGCTGTGGTACTGGGAGCGGTTGTATCCGGTGGTGTGGACGGTACAGGCGTTACGGGCGGCGGAGCGGGCCGGAATGGATCCGGCGGCGGCGTGACGGCTTGAGGCTGGCGCGGACTGGTCCATGGTCGACGATGATGACTGTGGAGGCTGGAGAGGGGGCGTGGGAAGCGCTGGACGCATGGCTGGAGGACGTGCCCCCGGGGGTGCGGGCTCAGGCGGAGCGGCTTGCCCGTGAGAAGGCGGGGCGGCACCTGACCGGGCTGGGGGGTGCCGAATGGGCGGCGCTGGTCGGAGGTGGTCCGGGGGGGCGGGCAAACGAAGTGGGGGCGGCGTGGTCGCCGCAGTTACTCTGGCAGTTCACCTGCACCTGCGGGCGGGCGGCTGAGCCGTGCCCGCATGTGGCGGCCACCGCGCTGCTGCTGACAGAAAACGAGCGGCGGGAGCGGCGCCGCCGGTTGCTGGGTGAGCCGGCGGTGGAGGTGCCGGTGGTGCCGGGCCGGACGGTGGTCCTGCGCACCCGTCTGGAGATCATCGAGGACGGACCCGACTGGTTTGAGTTGCGGGCGGTGCGTGATGTTTCCGAAACCACGCTGACGCCGCTGGAGTTGAAGGCGTTGCTGGATGCGGAGGGGGCGTGGGTCGATCTCGGTCGCAAAGGCAGGGTGCGGCTGGTCGACGAGACCGAGCCGGCGGTGGTGGCGCGGCTGGAGGTGGCCGGCCTGCGGCCGCGCGGGCTGGCCGGGGAAAAGCGGCGGTACCACACGCTGCAGCTGGCCGGCGACGGGGTGGCGGCGCTCTTGCCGGTGGCGGTGCGGGAGCGACTGGAAGCGCGGGCGGCGGCGCTCAACGCACGGACGCCGGCTGACCTGCCGCGCGGGCTGCGGGCCGAGCTGCGCCCGTATCAGCTTGAGGGATTCCGGTTTCTGGCCACCCTCGCGCAGGCCGGGTGCGGGGCGCTGCTGGCCGATGACATGGGGCTGGGCAAGACCGTGCAGACGCTGGCGTGGCTGGCGTGGTTGCGGGAGCAGGCCGGCGGCGGCGAGGCGGCCGGTGGCGGGGTGCCGCCGGTATCGTCCGCGCTCGTCGTCTGCCCGAAATCGCTGACCGACAACTGGCGTGCGGAAGCGGGAAAGTTTCTGCCCGGCATGCATGTGCGCGTCTGGAAGGCGAAGGACCTGCGGTTTTTCCATCATGAAGCCGGCTGGGCCGGCCTGAACATTGTGAGTTACCCGCAGCTACGGCTGGTCGCGGACAAACTCGAGCGGGTGCGGTTTCTGGCGGCGATTCTGGACGAGGCTCAGGCGATCAAGAATCCGGAGGCGGCGACGGCCCGGGCGGCGCGGGCGATCCGGGCCGACCACCGGCTCGCCCTGACCGGCACGCCGGTGGAAAACCGGCTGCTGGATTTGTGGTCGATTTTCGCCTTTGCCGTGCCCGGGGTGCTGGGGACGCGGGTGCGGTTTGAGCGCGAGGTGGAGTCGCTGGATGATCTGGATGGGGCGCGCGATCTGGCGGCGCGGGTGCGACCGTTCGTCTTGCGGCGGACCAAGGCGCAGGTGGCGCGCGACCTGCCGGCGCGGATTGAGGAGGATCTGTATTGTGAAATGGGGGAGGCGCAGGAGCGTCTGTACAAGGCGGAGCTGAAAAAGGCGCAGCAGCAGCTGCTGCTGGTGGCGGAGGAGCGGCAGTTTCAGCAGGAGCGGTTTCATGTGCTGGCCAGCCTGATGCGGCTGCGGCAGATCTGCTGTGATCCGTCGCTGCTCTTTCCCGGGGCCGGGGTGCCGAGCGCGAAGCTGGAGGCGCTCGACGACCTGCTGGAGCCGATCCTCGCTGAGGGGCACAAGGTGCTCGTTTTTTCACAGTTCACTTCGATGCTGGCGTCCCTGCGGCGACGGCTGGAGCCGCATCGGGTGCCGGTGCTGTCGTTGACCGGAGAGACCGAGCGCCGCGGGGAAGTGGTGGAACGGTTCAACCGCCTGGACGGGCCGGCCGTTTTCCTGATCAGCCTGAAGGCGGGCGGGGCCGGGCTGAACCTGACCTCGGCGAGCT
>JALRGF010000675.1 GCA_023253495.1 Verrucomicrobiales bacterium | reverse complement strand
TGGGTGTAGGTGCCGCCGTAGAGGTTGCGGGCGGAGACGATGTTGTCGCCGGCCTGGGCGAGGTTGATGATGGCGTAGAAGATGGCGCTGGTGCCGGAGGCGAGGGCGAGACCGCCCATTTCCGGGGCGCCTTCGAGCAGGGCGACGCGTTTTTCGAGCACGTCGTTGGTCGGGTTCATCAACCGGGTGTAGATATTCCCGAGCTCCTTGAGGGCGAACAGGTTGGCGGCGTGTTCGGTATTTTTGAAGACGAACGACGACGTGCGGTAGACGGGCACGGCGCGGGCGTGGGTGACGGCGTCCGGGGTATGGCCTCCGTGGAGGCAGAGAGTTTCGAGTTTCATGTGGCGGCGGGGTGTTGAGAAAGTGCTATGGAAGACGCGGGCGGGTCATTTGCCAAGTGCGGGTCATGCGGGTGGTGGTGGCGGGCGGCGGGTCGGTTGTTTTTCGATGATGTGGAAACCGAGCCGCCGGCAGGCCGGGCAGCGGCCGATGGTGAATGCCATCCACGAGACGGCGCCGAGGCGGATGCCGTATTTCCCCCAGGGTTCGGAGAATCCACAGCGGGTGCAGCGGACCTGCCAGCCTGGGGCTTGTCGGTCCGGATCCATGGGCGGGCGGGGGACGTGTTTGGAGGGCGGGCCCCCTCAGCGGGCGAAGAGGATGCAGATGGGCGCGGGCACGTGGATGATGCCCTTGGTGCGGTAGGTCAGGCGGCCGGAGGTCTGGTCCACGGCATGCACGGCGACGGTGTGGCTGTCGGCGCCGGCGGCGAGCAGCCAGCGGCCTTCGGGGTGGAGGGCGATGTTGCGCGGGAAGGCGCCGCGGACCGGCTGGACCTGAATGACGTCGAGGGCGGCGCCGGCGTCGCGGGTGCGGAAGGCGGTGACTGAGTCGTGGCCGCGGTTGGAGGAATAGACGAACCGGCCGTCCGGATGCACGACGATTTCCGCGCCGGAGTTGTGGGTTTCGCCGGCTTTGGTTTCCTCGCTGAGGGTCGGGGTGGTGGTGAGGCGTTCGGCGGTGCCGGTTTCGGCATTCCAGGCGAAGACGGTGACGGAGAGCGAGAGTTCGTTGAGCAGGTAGATGTGGGAGCCGTCCGGCGAAAAGCGCATGTGGCGCGGGCCGCCGCCGGGGACCGAGGCGGCGAAGCCGTGGCGGGTGATCGACGGGGCGTCGGGATCGATTTTGTAAATGACGATACCGTCCATGCCGAGGTCCGGCACGAGGGCGAAGCGTCCGTCGGGCGAGAACCCGCACCAGTGCGGATGCGGGGAGTCCTGACGGTCCTTGACAACCTTGGAGCCGCCCTCGTGTTCGTGGACGGTGGCCGGGCCGAGGGCGCCCGTGTCATCGAGCGGGAAAAATGCCGTGGATCCGCCGCCGTACTGCGCGGTGAGGAGGAATTTTCCTGATGGATGCACGGCGATGTGCGCGGCCCCGCCATCGCCGGTCGGCTCGCTGTCGAGCAGGGTGAGCGTGCCATCGGCGGCGAGTGAATAGGCGACGGCCCCCGGTCCGGTCGGCCCGTTGGCCGCGGCATAGAGCACGCGGCCGTTCGGGTGCAGGGCGAGGAATCCGGGAGAGCCGACCTCCGCCGCGAGATCAGCCGGCCCGAGGGTGCCGGTTTCATCGTCGAAAACGGCCCGGTAAATTCCCTTGGCTCCGGGTCCGCCGGTACCGAAAAAAACGTGCTGCGGTGCCGCCGGAACCGTGAGACTGAGGAGGAGCGAGGCCGGAATCGCGAGCAGGGAAGGGAAGCGGGTGCCGGACGGACGGACGGCGGACGGACGGACGGCGGACGGGCGGAGAGCGAATTTCATGGCAGCAGGCTACCATACCCGTCAAAGCACCGCGGCCAAAGTACTGCGGCCCGGGCGTTGCGGCCGACGGTCCTGCTGCCGGCGGCTGCTCAGATCGCCAGGATGGGGGTTTCCGTGGGGCCGTCGCCGAAGATGGCGAGGATTTTGCCGGCGGCGTCGAAGACGACGGTGCGTTCCTTGCGGAAGGCGAGGCCCTCGGTGCCGGTGGCGCAGAAATTCTGGTCGAAAGCCAGCGACAGGGTGACCACACGGACGTTGGTGAACGACGCCTCCTCGTGCTGGAACGACTGGTGCGCGGCGACGCTGGCGGTATACTCGACGCGGCTCGACGGTTGGGTGTAGCGAGTGAAGGACTCTTTCGCGTACGAGCGGACGAGGGCGGTGAAATAATCCACGGCCTCGGTGGTCAGGGCGTACGGGATGCGCAGGCCGAGCGCCTCGCGGTACCACCAGACCGGCCCCTGTTCGGGCAGCTTCGTCTCACCGGCGGCCTTTTGCACGTCGGCGCGGGGCGGTTGGGCGGCTTCGGCGGCCGCAATCAGGCGGCGTTCCGCGTCGTCAGCGGCCTTGCGCGTGACGGTGACAGTGTGTTTGTCGGCGTTGGCCGGCCACTTTTTCGGCTCTGCGCCGGGCACGATGGCGGCGGCGAGGCGGCCGGCGAGAGCCAGAGCGGAAAGCGCGAGGAATCCGGACCGGGGCAGGGGGCAGCCGGTGATCCGGTCGGCGCCGGAGCGGGAGGGTTCAGCGTCGGGATGACGGGCGGCATGACGGGACATGATCCGATGGTAACCGGATTGCGGGGCGCCGCCAAAACGGATTGTTGAGGACCCTGCGGGGCGGTGCCGGAGCGGGCTGTTTCACAGGCAAACCCCGACGCGGTCGGAAGCGTTTTCAACAGGGTTGAACCTGTTTCGGGGTAAGGGAGATTACCGGGTGCCGCGGGAGCGGAATAAAAATTCTCGGAATTTCTCAGACAAAAAACCGGTTGCCCGACGCCCAGCCCGTGGCATTCATCGCCCCCCTTGTTTCCCGTCATCCTATGATCGAGGTTATCTGCCTAACCAAACAATTCGGCCCGAAGACGGCCGTCGACAATATTTCCTTCTCCGTCGCCAGGGGCGAGGTGCTGGGATTTCTGGGCCCCAACGGTGCGGGCAAATCGACCACCATGCGGATGATTACCGGGTTTATTCCGCCGACTCGTGGCACCGTGACGGTGGGCGGTGACGACATCCAGACGGCGCCGCTGAGGGCCAAGGCGCGCATCGGCTACCTGCCCGAAAATGCCCCGCTGTACTCCGACATGACGGTGGCCTCGTTCCTGCGGTTCGCCGCCGAACTGCGCGGCATCACCGGGGCGGCCCAGAAAGCGGCGGTCGACAAGGCGATCGAAACGTGTTTCCTCGAGAAAGTGGCCACCCAGAGCCTCGACACGCTGTCCAAGGGTTTCCGCCACCGCACCTGTCTGGCGCAGTCGATTGTGCATGATCCGGAAGTGTTGATCCTCGATGAACCGACCGACGGTCTGGACCCGAACCAGAAGCAGGAAGTGCGCAATCTGATCCGCCGACTCGGGGCCACCAAGACGGTCATTTTTTCCACCCACATTCTCGAAGAAGTGGAGGCCGTGTGTTCCCGCGCCATCATCATTGACCAGGGAAAAGTGGTGGCTGACGGGTCGCCGGACCAGCTCAAGCGGCGGGCGTCGCGCGCCGGGGCGGTCAAGGTGCGCCTGCGCGGGCTGGCCGGATCCGGCGTGCTCGCCGAATTGGAAAAACTGCCGCATGTCCAGCGGGTCGAGAGCCTGGAATCCGGCATCTCACATTTTGTCGGCCGGGTATTTCCGACCAAAATGGCGGGGGACGGCACCTTGGCCGGCGAGATTTACCAGTTTGCTGTGGGGAGGCAGCTGCAGCTGCAGGAACTGACGGTCGACGAAGGGCGCCTCGACGAAATGTTCCGCGAAATCACCGCGCAGGTCCGCAGCTGAGATTCGTAATTCCGGCGGCCGCTTTCCGCGGCCGGGGCGCTGGTCCGGCCGGCCGGAGCTCGCACTGCCGGGTGTGTCCCCACTGATTCCAACCGATTTTCCAACGCATCATCATGAAAAACATCTGGGTCGTCTTCAAACGCGAGGTGCAGGCCTACTTCCTGACCCCGCTGGCCTACGTCTTCATCTTCATTTTCCTCATCCTCGCGATGTCGCTGTGCTTCGTCTTCGGACGGTTCCTCGAGGGGGAGGACGCCTCGCTGGACTATGCGTTTTTCCAGTTCCATCCATGGTTGTTCATGGTGCTGGGGCCGGCCATCGGCATGCGCCTCTGGTCTGAAGAAAACCGTGAAGGCACGATCGAGCTGCTGCTGACCATGCCGATCAGCACATGGCAGGCGATCATCGGGAAATTCCTCGCCGCCTGCGTGGTTCTGGTGGCCGCGCTGGCCATGACGTTTCCGGTGGTCCTGACTGTCAATTACCTCGGTGACCCGGACGCCGGCAAGATTTTCAGCGGGTACCTCGGCAGCTTCCTCGTCGGCTGCGCCACCATCGCCCTGACCTGCCTGGTGTCCGCCTTCACCCGCAGCCAGGTCATCTGTCTGATTGTCAGCGTCGTGGCCTGCTTCTTCCTCGTCCTCATCGGATCGCCGCAGCTGCTCGAGTTCCTGCGGAACATCCCGGCTGCCGGCCTGCTGGAGACGGTGCGTCTGGCCGCCCTCGAAATTGCCGACGGGTTCAGCCTGATGTCGCACGGCGGCCGTCTGTTTGGCGGGGTGCTGCGTCTGGACACCGCGGTGTTCTTCGCGGCCTTCATCACCTTCTGCCTGTACGCCACCAGTGCGGTTATCCGCTCCAAGCGCGCCTGACCGACCCTTTCACCCTATTTCGCCCGCACCATGAGCACGGACTCCAACGCCACCGCCCCCAAGCGCAACGCCATCGGCCTGTACACCGGCATCGGGGTGCTCGCCGTCGGCCTGATCGCCGCCGGCGTCAGCTACCTGTCACGCAATATCCCGGTTCAGATCGATTTTACCGACAACAATTTCTACAGCCTGACCGACGGGACCAAGCAGATCCTTACCGGGATCGATAATGTCGAAGTCAAAGGCACCCTGTTTGTTTCCGAAGGCAAGGAACTGCCGCCGGAGCTGATCGGACGCGTCAAGGACCTCGAAGCGCTGCTGCGGCAGTACGAGCAGAAGACGCCCAAAGGGCTCTTCAAAATCGTCAAGGTGAACCCGGCACCGGACACCGAAGGCGGCGAGCAGGCCGCGCTGGCCGGCGTGCAGCCGTCGCCGACGCGCTCAGGCAGTGAAGTGTATCTGACCTTGTCGGTCTCGTGCCTCGACAAGCGCGAGAACGTCGATTTTCTCGCGCTGATGGGGCGGGAGGAGCAGTTTGAGTACGAGATCAGCCGCGCCATCGCCAACGTGCTCAAGGGGGATGTCAAAAAGAAGATCGGCGTGATGTCCGCGCTGCCGTTGATGGGCAGCATGGGACCGATGATGGGCGGTCAGCAGCGGCCATGGATCTTTTTCCAGCAGCTCAAGCGCGACTACGACGTCACCACCGTCGAGATGACCGCGGAATCCATTGATCCGTCGCTGGACGCGCTCATGGTGGTGCATCCGGCCGGCATTTCCGACGCCGGGCAATTTGCCATCGACCAGTTTGTGCTCTCGGGCAAGCCGGTGGTGCTGATGCTCGATTCTCACAGCATTGTGGCGAAGATGACGGCCGGCCGCCAGAACCCGCAGGCGGCGATGATGGGGGGCGAGCAGACGTCCTCCAGCGTGCCCCGGCTCACCGCGGCCTGGGGGTATGGTTATGATGCGACCCAGGTGGTGGCGGACATGCTTTTCAAGACGCCGTTGCGCGGGAACCGGGAATCCCCCGCCTTCATGACGCTGGGCGAGCAGGCCTTCAACCGCAAGGACCCGACGACCAGCGGTCTGAGCGACCTGTTGTTCGTCTTCAGCGGCGCCTTCACCGGCAAGCCGGCCGAGGGATTGACCGAGGATGTGCTGCTGCGCACTTCCCCGGAAAATGAGATGGTCAATCCGATGGAGGCCGAGAACTCCGAAGAATCGATCATTCAGAAATTCAAGTCGTCGGGCGAGGCGAAGGCGCTGGCCCTGCGCCTGACCGGCAAGTTCAAGACCGCCTTTCCGGACGGCAAGCCGAAGCCGGCGGCCGATGCCGACAAGGAGGAAAACGAAGACGAGAAGAAGGACGAGGAGAAGAAGGACGAGCCGGCCGTGCTCAAGGAGATGGCGGAGGGCAAATCCGGCGTGGTCATCCTCGTGGCTGACACGGACTTCCTGTATGACAATTTCTCCGTGCAGGTGCTCGGGAACATGGCCATGCCGTTCAATGGGAACCTGCCGTTCGGATTGAATATTCTGGACCAGGTGGCCGGGGATACCCGCCTGCTGCAGGTGCGCAGCCGGAATTCGAACCGCCGTCCGTTCACCCGCATCAACGCCATTGAAACGGAGGCCAACGCCCGGATCCAGAGCGCCGTTTCCGACCTGCAGAAGCAGGCGGATGAGGCCAATGCCAAGCTCAACGAGCTCCAGGCGGCCAAGGACCCGAAGCAGCGGAACTTCCTCAGCCCCGAGCAGCAGGCGGAAATTGAAGATTTCCGTCGCAATCAGGCCGAGGCCCAACGCCAGATCCGCGAGCTGCGCAAGAGCGCGCGGGCCGACATCGACGGCACCCTCGCCTCGATGAAACTCTGGAATATCCTCGGCACCCCGGTGCTCGTCTTCGCCGCCGGTCTGGCCGTCTTCCTCTTCCGCCGCAAATCAACTTCCGCCAAGTAACTCATGAATAAACGCCAGCTCATCACCATCCTCGTGGCGCTCGGCATCGTCGGCGCCGGCGTGGTGTGGAAATTCAGCAAGGGCAGCGGCTCGTCCGCAGGCCGCCAGGTCGCCCTGCTCGATCGCGCCCTGCCCGGGTTCGCCCTCAACGACGTGGTCGCCATCCAGATCAAGAACCAGAAGGAGGAAGTCAATCTGGCGCGGGAAGGCGACGGCGAGGCGACCTGGGGCGTCAAGGAACGCGACGGCTATCCGGCGAACTACGATTTTGTGCGCGACCTGGTCACCAAGGCGCATGACCTGCGGGTGGTCGAGGAGCTCAAGATCGGCCAGAGCCAGCTGGGACGGCTGCAGTTGCTGTCACCAGCGGCCGAGGGTGCCAAGGATGCCAAGGCCGAGGAGGTTGGCACGCTGATTGTCTTCAAGAAGGCGAATGACCAGGAGATGGGCCGCCTGCTGCTGGGCAAATCGATCGAGCGCGAGGCGTCCCCGGACAATCCGTTCTTCAACCTCGGCGGGGCCACCGGGCGGTTTGTCCAGGTGGGCGGAACCACCGATAAGGCGTACAAGGTCAAGGAAGGGTTCACCAGCCTGAACGTGGACGTGAAGGGGTGGCTGGAAAAGTCGTTCATCGCGCCCACCGGCGGGCTGAAGTCGATTGAAGTCAAGGTGGCCGACCCGGCCGACCAGTCGTGGAAGGTGGAGCGGGAGAAGGACGGAGCCGATCCGGTGCTGGCTGACCGCAAGGACGGCGAGGAGATTGATGCCGAGAAGGTCAAGCAGGCCGGCTCGGCTTTCAGCAGCGCCTTTTTCACGGACGTGGCCACTGCGGCCGATCAGGCGAAGACCGGACTGGAAGCGCCCACCCGCACGGCCACGGTCGCCTTTTTCGACGGGTTCACGTACACGCTGAAGGTTGGCAACAAGGTGAAGCCCGAGGACGAGAACAGTGATTATTATCTGACGGTGAACGTGGCGTATACACCGCTGCCCGAACCCGCGGCCCCGGCCGCCGCCGAACCGCCGCCCGAGCCGCAGCCGACCCCGGCCCCGGAGGGCGAAACCCCGGAACAGAAAACGGAACGCGAGAAGAAGGATGCCGACGCCCGCACCGCGTGGGAACAAGCGAAACAGTCGATCGAGGACGCCAAGACCCAGCACGAAACCGCGGTCAAACAGTGGGAAACGTCCAAGAAGGAAAAGGAGGAGCGCCTGGCCAAGGAGAAGAAGTTCGAGGGCCGCACGTACATCGTGTCGAAATACACCGTGGATTGGTTCCTCAAGGATCGCTCGCACTTCAAGGCGGCAGCACCGGCCGCCGCCACGCCGGCCGCCGAGGGCGCGGCCGCTCCGGCGAACCCGCTCACGCCACCAGCCCCCGCGACCCAGCCGAAGCGGATCGAAGCGGTCACGCCTCCGATCAAAGTGGAAATTCCCCAGCCGAAGGAGCCGGAGACCAAGGAGTCGCCGGTCCAGCCGGCCGAAAAGCCGGCGCCGCCACCGGCGGAACTGCCTCCGGGCGTGCTCACACCGGCGGAGGCTCCAGCTCCGGCTCCGGCCGCGGCCGAGGAGCCGGCTGCGGCTGACGCTCCTCCGGCGCCTCCCGCTCCGGCGCCCGCCGAACCGGCCAAGGAATAACCCCGGGCAAGCCGGTGGACTGATGCCGCCATACTCTTCGGCCGCAGCGGCTGGAAATCCTCGTTGACGCCGCCCGGCCCGTGGGGCAACCGCCCGCATGTCACTCAAGTATCCCAACGAGCACGTGCTGGTGGTGCCGCGCCCGCTGTTCGACCAACTGGGCGATTTCCAGGGTCTGGCGTTTGATGTCGACCGCTACCTGCCGGTGTTTCTGGATCCGGCGAACAACCATTTTCTCCAGCGCGACGCGGCGGAGCATGATCCGTCGAAAAAGCAGATCATTCCGTATGCGCTTTTTCATCATCGGGGTCGGTTCCTGCGTTACGTGCGCAGCAAAAAGACCGGGGAGCAACGGCTGGCGGCCAAGGCGTCCCTCGGCATCGGCGGTCACATCAACAGCGACGATCACGCCACCGCCTCGCTCGAACGCAGCCTGTATCTGGCCGGGGTCGAGCGCGAGGTGGCTGAGGAACTGAGCATCGAGGGCGCCTGGACCCATCGGATCGTGGCATTGCTCAACGACGACAGCAATGAGGTCGGTCAGGTCCACCTCGGGGTGGTTCATCTGGTTGACCTGGAAAGCGACCGCGTCCGCTCCAACGAGGACACCATCGCGGACGTCGGCTTTTACACGCCGGCGGAACTGCGGGCTGAACGCGACCGGCTCGAAACGTGGTCGCAGCTGTGCCTCGACTCGCTTGAGCGTCTGGCCGGACTGACGGTGTCCTGAGAGGCGGCGGGCGGGGGGCAGGCGGGCGAGGGGGTGCTGTGGCCGGGACTGGTTCGGTCTTGCGGACAGTCGCCGGTTGTTGAATACTGCATGAGCTTATGGAAATCCGCTCGTTGTTCCGGAGCCTGGCCCGTCCGGCCGCTGTTCTCGGGCTGGTCCTGACCGGTTTGGGCGGGGTTGCCTGTTCGAGCGGCGGTTCGCGTGCGCCCTACCGCTATGTGTATGCGGAAGGGCGGACGGCCCGGGTCACGCCGGATGGATATGCGGTGGCGCCGCCCCGGGCACCGGCGGCGGTGAAACGGGCGATTCAGGCCGGCAACGAGATCTGCCGGTTGCCGTACCGGCGTGGTGGCGGGCACGCGCGGATGCACGACACCGGATATGACTGTTCGGGCAGCACCAGCTATGTGCTCAACAAGGCGGGGTTGATGAAGGGGTCAATGCCGTCAGGGCCGTTCCGGAAATTCGGGCGGCGCGGGGCCGGGCGGTGGATCAGCGTGTATGCGCGGGAGGGGCATGTGTTTCTGGTGGTGGCCGGCCTGCGTTTTGACACCAGCACCGGTCGCGGCGGCGGGCATGTCGGTCCGCGCTGGCTGACCAACACGCGATCGACGGACCGTTTTGTGGTGCGTCACCCACCCGGATTTTGATGATGCCGCCGGCTGACAGTGTGAGTGAGCGGCTAGAGGCCGAATGGGGAACAGCCGACGGCCCGGTGTCCCGTCCGGTCATTGCCGTCACCATGGGAGATCCGGCCGGGGTGGGACCGGAGCTGTGCCTGCGTCTGTTGCGCGAGCCATCGTTGCTGGCTCTCTGCCGTCCGGTGGTTTTCGGGGATGCCGACGTGTTGCGCCGGGTGGCGGACACGTTGAGCTGGCCGTTTGATGACATATGGGTCAGCGCCAGCCTGGAGGAAGCGGCGGTGCTGCCTTCCGCCATCCGGCATCTGCCGGTCCCCGGTCTGGCGGAGGGACTGCGCCCCGGGCATTTCACCGCCGCCACCGGGGCGGCCAGCTTCCATTACATTGAGGAGGCGATTGCCGCGGTGCGGGCCGGTCGGGTGGCCGGGGTGACCACCGGGCCGATCAACAAGGGGGCGCTGCATGCGGCCGGCATTGATTTCCCGGGGCACACCGAGATTTTTGCCGAACGCACCGGGTCGGAGCGCTGGTGCATGATGCAGTGGTCGGAAATTGTCACCTGCACGTTTGTCACCTGCCACGTCGGGTACGCCGAGGTGCCCGCGCTGCTGACGCGGGACCGGATTCTCGAGGTCATCGGACTGACGGTGGACGCCTTGCGCCGGCTGGGCACGCCAGCACCGCGGCTCGTCGTCTGCGGCCTCAACCCGCATGCCGGCGAGGGCGGTCTGTTCGGTCAGGGCGAGGAGGAACGCGTGGTGGTCCCGGCGGTTGAGGCGGCGCGGGCGCGCGGGTGGAATGTGGTCGGGCCGCTGCCTGCCGACACCTGTTTCATTCCGTCCCGCCGGCGCACCACGGATGCCTTTGTCTGTCTGTACCATGACCAGGGGCATATTCCGCTGAAGGCGCTGGCCTTTGATTCCGCGGTCAATACCACGCTCGGGCTGCCGGTGGTGCGAACCAGCGTCGACCACGGCACGGCCGGTGACATCGCATGGCAGGGGAAAGCGGACCCGGGCAGCCTGTGGGCCGCGGTGCGGCTGGCGGTGCGGCTGAGCCGAACGGGTGAGGAGAGCGGCGGATGACGGATCCGGTCACCGGGGCAGCTGCGTCGGCCGCGTTCCGGTTAACCATTTGCGCCGCGCTGAAATGTGCTTATGGACGCTTTTCCCCGGTGCCATCCGCGCCGGCTCCCGGGACGGCGACGTTTCCTCGCCCCTCCGCCCGCGGCTGATTCCACACCATACACACACCTCATCGCCCTATCATGAGTCAATCTGACTTCGGCCTGATCGGCCTTGCCGTCATGGGACAGAACCTGGTTCTCAACGTCGAGAGCCGCGGATTCACTGTTTCCGTCTACAATCGGACCACCGCGACCACGGAGGAATTCGTGTCCCGGCATCCGGGCAAGCGGCTGATCGGGGCGAAGACGCTGGAGGAATTTGTCGGCAGCCTGAAGCGTCCGCGCAAGATCCAGATCATGGTCAAGGCCGGGGGGCCGGTGGACGCGGTCATTGAGCAGCTCATTCCGCTGCTCGATCCGGACGACATCATCATCGATGGCGGCAACTCGCTGTACACCGACACCGAGCGCCGGGACGCCTATCTGGCGTCGAAGGGGCTGCGGTTCATCGGGGCCGGCGTGTCCGGCGGCGAGGAAGGCGCGCGCAAGGGGCCGTCGATCATGCCGGGCGGTCCGGCGAGCACCTGGGAGGTGATGAAACCGATTTTCGAGAGCATTGCGGCCAAGGTCGACGGCGAGCCGTGCGTGATCCACATCGGCCCCGGGGGCGCCGGCCACTATGTGAAGATGATCCACAACGGGATCGAGTATGGCGACATGCAGTTGATCTGCGAAGCCTACAACATCTTCAAGCACGCCGGCTTCACCACGGCGGAAATGGCGGCCATTTTCAACGAGTGGAACGAGGGCGACCTCCAGAGTTATCTGATCCAGATCACCGGGAAAGCACTCGAACAGAAGGACCCGCAGACCGGCACCCCGGTCGTGGAATTGATCGTCGACAAGGCCGGCCAGAAAGGGACCGGCCAGTGGACGCTGCTCAACGCGGCCGAAAATGCCGTGGTCATCAGCACCATCAATGCCGCCGTCGAGGCGCGCATTCTGTCGAGCCAGCGGGCGCAGCGGCTCGTTGCCAGCCGCGAACTGAGCGGTCCGGTGCCGGCATTTTCCGGTGACCGCGCGGCGCTGGTCCGCAAGGTGCATGACGCGCTCTATGCGTCCAAGATCATCAGTTATGCGCAGGGGCTCGACCTCATCAAGACGATGGGGGAAAAGAAGCAATGGGGACTGGACCTCGGGCGCATTGCCAGCATCTGGCGCGGCGGCTGCATCATCCGGGCGCGTTTCCTCAACCGGATCACCGATGCCTACCGGGCCAACCCGGGGCTGGTGAACCTCATGCTCGACCCGTTCTTCAAAAACATCCTGAATACCACGCAGCAGAACTGGCGCGAGGTGGTGGCCGAAGCCACGCTCCAGGGCATCCCGGTGCCGGCGTTCAGCGCGAGTCTGGGGTACTACGACAGCTATCGCGCCGAGCGGTTGCCGGCCAACCTGCTGCAGGCGCAGCGCGACTTTTTCGGCGCGCACACCTATGAGCGGCTCGACAAGCCGGAGGGTGAGATGTTCCACACGGATTGGCCGGAGGTCATCGGGTGACCCCGGCCGACCCCCACGAGGCCGCCTGGTTACGGCAGGTGCGCCCGCCGGACTGGGTAAATCCCAAACCGGCGGCCCGGTACAATCTCGTGGTGGTCGGCGCCGGCACGGCCGGGCTGGTGGCGGCGGCGGGTGCCGCCGGCCTGGGAGCCCGGGTGGCGTTGGTTGAGCGCGGCCTGATGGGCGGCGACTGCCTGAATTTCGGGTGTGTGCCGTCGAAAACGTTGCTGGCGGCGGCGGCGGAGCGGCATCGTGGTGGCGGGGGGGGTGATTTTGCCGAAGTGATGGCGCGGGTGCGTTCGGTGCGGGCGGCGATCGCTCCGCACGACTCGGCGGCGCGGTTCCGGGATCTCGGAGTGGATGTTTTTTTCGGGAACGGGACGTTTGCCGGGCCGCGGGTGATTGAGGTGGCCGGTGAGCGCCTGCATTTTGCCAGGGCGGTGATTGCCACCGGGGCGCGGGCGCGGCGGCTGGATGTACCGGGTGCGGCCGAGGCGCGGCTGCTGACCAACGAGTCGGTATTTGATCTGACGGAGCGGCCGCGGCGGCTGGCGGTGATCGGGGGTGGTCCGGTCGGGTGCGAGATGGCCCAGGCGTTCCAGCGGCTGGGTTCCGCGGTCACCCTGATGCTGAACGGTCCGCGGGTGCTGCCGCGCGAGGATGAGGATGCCTCGGCGGTGGTGCAGGCGCGGCTGGTGGCGGAAGGGGTGCAGGTGGTGCCGGAGGCGGATGTCCGCGGGTTCCGCCGGCGGGACGACGGCACGCTGGCGATTGATGTCGGGGTGGCGGGGGCCGCCGCGGTGGTGGAAGTCGATGAAGCGCTGCTGGCGATCGGCCGTGAACCGAATGTCGACGGCCTCGGGCTGGAAACGGCCGGAGTCGCCGCGGACCGCCGCAACGGCATCGTCATTGATGATCACCTGCGCACCACGGCACCGCGGATTTTCGCGTGCGGGGACGTGGCCCTGCGCTGGAAGTTCACTCATGCGGCGGATTTTGGGGCGAGAATTGTCCTGCAGAACGCCCTGTTCGGCGGCCGGAACCGGTGGAGCGCGCTCACCATTCCGTGGTGCACCTTCACGGATCCCG
>JALRGF010000665.1 GCA_023253495.1 Verrucomicrobiales bacterium | reverse complement strand
CCACGCTGATGTCGCGGCCCGCCATGAAGAGGTTGCCCACGTTGCGACTGTAGAGGCAGCGGTAGGGCGCCCAGTAGGGGCCTTCGTAGCGATATTCCTTGCCGGTGGTGCAGATCGAGATGAACTCGTCGCCGGTGAGGCCTTGGCTGTAGTCGGGGTGGGGCTCGTGGATGTCGATGTGCCAGGTGTTGGGAAAAGCCGGATCGCCCGACGCCCTTTGGTTCGAGTTCCTCGGCGTCCAGTCAAGCGGCCACGGCCCCCAGGAGCCGATCAGCGTCGCTTTCACCGACCCCGCACATCCCGTCACCAAGGGCCTGAACGACTGGACCACCGCCAAGGAGGAATTGTACAACAACCATACCGTCTTCCCCACCGCCCATGTCCTCGCCCGCGGCACCCAGGGGAAAGACGAAGCCGTCGTCGCCTGGACCAACCACTACGGGCCGAACAAAACCCGGGTCTTCTCCACCACCCTCGGCCACAACAACGAAACCGTCGCCGACGACCGCTTCCTCAACCTCGTCGCCCGCGGCCTGCTCTGGGCCACCGGCAAACTGAACGACGACGGCACCCCGGCCGCCGGCTACGCCCCGGCCGGCACCGCGAAATAATCCGCTCCGCCATCATCAACCGTTCACCACCCCCTCAATCCCCATGATCCACCACCACGCCCCGGCCGCCCTGCTCTCCACCCTGCTCGTCCTCGGCTCCTTCAGCGCCCGCGCCGCCGAGCAGACATTCGATTTCAAAGACCCCAAGGGCGTCAACAACGCCACTTTCAAACTCGACGCCCCGCTCGAAACCATCACCGGCTCCGCCAACGGCGTCTCCGGCACGCTGACCATCAACCGCGACAAACCCGAGGCCACCAAGGGCACCATCGTCGTCGCCGCCCCCTCGCTGCACGTCGAAAATGCCACCATGAAGGAACACCTTCACGGCAAGGACTGGATCGACTCAAAAAAACACCCGGAAATTAAGTTCACCGTGACCGGGCTCTCCGACTTCAAGATGGACGGTGACACCGCCACCGCCACCGTCGCCGGCACGTTCTCGCTCAAAGGCACCGAAAAACCGGTTACCGTGCCCGCCAAGGTCACCCTGCTCCCGGGCATGCTTGGCAAACGCTCCAACGGCCAGATGCAAGGCGACCTTCTCGTCATCCGCAGCACGTTCACCATCAAACGCAGCGACTACGGCATCAACCCGTCCGCCCCCACCGACAAGGTGGCCGATGACATCGAAATCAGCCTGGCCATCGCCGGCGCATCACCCAAAAAATAACCGCCCCGCCGGAACCAGCCGTCGCCGCGCCCACCCGCGGCGGCGGCCCTGCGCGACAGCCGCCGCCCGCCGCCGTTCTCCTGCTCCCATTTCCTCCCGCGCCTCCCTCCCTCCCGGGCCCGCCTCATCCGTTTTCTTTCCATGCGTCGGCTTCTGCGTCTTCTCGCCCTGATCGTCCTCGCCGGGGTCGTCGCCTGGTGGGCCGCCACCGGCGCCCACCGCGGCTGGTCGAAAAACAGTGTGGAAGTCCGCACCCTCGACGAAATCACCGGCATCGAACAGATCACCTACGAGGATCGTTTCGTGCCGGGCGTCGACACCCTGGCTCTCGGCGCCGCCGCCGCCGCCGTGATTGCCGGCCTGAGCTTCGCCTTCAACCGGAATCCCCAATCCCGCAAACCCGGGGCGTCAACGTAGCCCCCATCCCCTGCCGCCGCTGCGCCGCCAGCCAGTCACACGTCCCCGATTGCGGCCGGGCGCATCTCCGCTAAGCTCACTGACTGGCGCCGCTCTCATCGGCGCCATGGCCTCATGATTTCCGCCATTCTGCCTCTGCTGCAAACCGCCTGGACCATTTTCCTGGCGCTCCTGATCCTCAATCTGATGATCCTCGTTCACGAATGGGGGCATTTCCTGGCCGCCCGCTGGCGCGGTCTGAAGGTCGAAAAATTTCAGCTCTGGTTCGGCCAGCCGGTCTGGAAGCGGACATGGAACGGCGTGCAGTACGGCCTCGGCTGGATCCCCGCCGGCGGCTTCGTCGCCCTGCCCCAGATGGCCCCGATGGACGCCATCGAAGGCACCGGCGACCACCCGCGCGAATCGCTGCCGCCGATTTCCCCGCTCGACAAAATCATCGTCGCTTTCGCCGGCCCGCTCTTCAGCCTGCTCCTCGCCGTCTTCTTCGCCGTCATCGTCTGGCAGGTCGGCCGCCCGATCACCGAACCGGAAAATCCCACCCAGATCGGCTACATCGCCCCGGACATGCCGGCCGCCCAATCAGACCTCAAGGTCGGCGACATCATCCGCGCCATCGATGGCAAACCGGTCGACCGCTGGAACGGTCAGGTCCACAGCGTGATCTGGGGCATCGTCTCCAGCGAAAACGACCAGATCGTCTTCACCGTGGAACGCGACGGCCGCCGGCTCGACATCCCGGTCACCCCGAAACTCGTGCCGCTCGACGGCGAGGAGAAAACCGCCACCGGGCCGCTCGCCCGCACCTTCGAATTCCTCTTCAAACGCCCGCCGCTCCGAAAGGTCGGCCTGGTCGGCCGCGCCGCCACCCTGCGCGTCGGCGAAATCCTCCCCCACAGCCCGGTCGCCGAAGCCGGCCTGCGCCCGGGTGACGTACTCACCGCCCTCAACGGCCAGCCGATCTCCCACTTCATCGCCCTCTACAACCAGCTGGAAACCCACGGCGAATCACCCTTCACCCTGACCGTCACCCGCGACGGCCAGCCGCTTGACCTGACGGTCACCCCGCGCCGCCCGGACAAACCGAAGGACGCCACCCGCCCGCAACTGGGCATCGTCACCTTCGACGACCCGGCCCTGCGCAGCACCCACCTCCACCAGACCCCCGCCGAACAGATCGGCGAAAGCCTGCGCGCCATGAAAAACCTCATCGCCAGCATCGCCTCCAA